>SKPT01000630.1 GCA_007119405.1 Phycisphaeraceae bacterium | reverse complement strand
GCCGGGCGCGCAACCGCATCGACGACGTGGAGGAGGAGATCGAGCAGCAGCGCCGCGAGCTCCTCCGCCAGCTCCAGGCCCGCTGCCAGCAGCAGCAGTTCCGGGAAACCCTGTTCACCATCCGCTTCGAGGCGGTATAGACCCTATGACGACAACCGATTCCACCACATCCACCGGCACGGCAACCTCGCCCACCCCCGCCACACCCGCCGCCAGCGTCACCGAGTCCCGCTTCGCCGCGCTCAAGGCCAAGCTGCGCGAGCTCTTCGAGCTGGACAAGTCCGACCTGGACTTTGGCATGTACCGCATCATGTCGGCCAAGAACGAGGAGGTCACCGCCTTCCTCGATCGCCAGCTCCGCGACGTCGTCCGCGAGACTCTCGCCGCCCACGGTGCCGGGGCCACCGGGCAGGTCCAGGCCGAGCTCGACGAGGCGATCGAACAGGCCCGCAAGCTGGGCGCGGACCCTGACACGCTACCCGCCGTCCAGGCGCTGCGCGAGAAGCTCGAATCCGCCGGCGGCGCGTCGGCGGCCGAGCTCGAAGCCGACATCTACAACCACCTGCTCGCGTTCTTCAGCCGCTACTACGACGAGGGCGATTTCATCTCCCGCCGGCGGTACAAGGGCGACACCTACGCCATCCCCTACGCCGGCGAAGAGGTCACCCTCCACTGGGCCAACAAGGACCAGTACTACATCAAGTCCGGCGAGTGGCACAAGGACTACCGGTTTTGTGCAGGCACGGAGGCACGAAGGCACGGAGGCACGAAGGGGTCGAAATTCGTGCGGTTCAGGTTGGTCGAGGCGACGCAGGAGGCCGGCAACAACAAGGAGGCCGACGACGCCAAACGCCGCTACATCCTCGACGCCGAGCAGCCGGTGGAGGTGAGCGAAAATGAGTTGACGCTCCGCTTCCAGTTCCGCGCCCCCACCGACGAGGACAAGCAGCGCGCCGCCGACGGCGCCGTCGCCATCTTCGGCGGCGACTACGCCCGGGCCAGCAATCCCAAAAAGGGTGACGAGCGCGAGCAGTTCTGCGCCGACGCCGAGCAGCGCGCCTTGGCTGCGATGCCTGAGGCGTGGAAGGATCTGGTCACCACCGTCATCGCCCCCGAGCAGGCCACCCCCACGAAGCCCGCCACCGCCACCGCCGACAAGCCCGCCCGCACGCTGCTGGGCAAGCACCTGGACACGTTCACCGCCCGCAACACGTTCGACTACTTCATCCACAAGGACCTCGGCGGCTTCCTCCGCCGCGAGCTGGACTTCTACATCAAGAACGAAATCGTCCGCCTCGACGACCTCGAAAAGCTCCCGGCCGACCACCTGGCCCGCGTCCAGGGCAAGGTCAAGGCCGTCCGCGCCGTCGCCGGGCCCGTCATCGACCTGCTCGCGGCCGTCGAGAACTTCCAGAAGAAGATGTGGCTGAAAAAGAAGCTCGTGCTCGACACGCACTGGCTGGTCACCGTCGATCGCCTCCCCGCCGAGCTGCGCGACACCGTGGCGCAAAACGCCGAGCAGTGGGCCGAGTGGGAGAAGCTCGGCTTCAAGCCCGCCGAGGCGGAGGACACCGGCCTGTTCGAGGGCGTCAAGTGGGGCACGCGCGACTACCTCGACACTTCCGGGGGTGACAAGCTCGTCGTCGATACACGCTACTTCGACGACGCGTTCAAGTCACGCCTGCTTGCCAGCGAGGAAGTGCTCGGCGGAGCGCAGACGATCGAGGACGCGACGACGGGGGTGATGGTGCATGGGGAGAATTTTCAGGCACTTTCGACTCTAAGCCAACGCTACCATGGCGCTGTTGACTGTGCCTACATTGACCCGCCCTACAACACTCAGAACGATGACTTCAGGTACAAGGATCGCTATCAGCATTCAAGTTGGCTTAGCATGGCCACTGACCGCGCAGAACTGATCTCCGTGTGGCTGTCGCCAACCGGAGTCCTTTTTTCACATATCGACGACAATGAGTTGTTTCGGTACAAACCGGCACTCGAACGCGTGTTCGGCTCTGACAACTTCCTCTGTACCTTCGTTTGGATCAAGCGATACGGTCCGCCGCCAGATACTAAGGATATTGGCTACACTCACGAAGCAATCGTCGCATTTCGCCGCTCGCCTCAATTCGAGCGAAATCTTCTTCCACTGACAGAGGACCAGCAATCGCGATATCGGAATCCGGATAAGGATCCGCGTGGCCCATGGAAACCGATGGATTACACCTGTCGTTTTACGGCGGATGAGCGGCCAAATCTTTATTACGCCATTACCAATCCGAACACGGGCGAGGAGATATGGCCGAAGACGTCACGTGTCTGGGCCTTCTCTGTGGAGGAACACGAACGAAACGTCGCCGACAACCGGCTGTGGTGGGGTCAGCAGGGGACGAATAAGGTTCCTGCGTTCAAGAATTTCTTGTCCAACATCCAACAAGGGATGATGCCAACGAGTGTACTTCACTATGACACCGTTGGACATACCGACGGGGCAGCGAAGGAGTTGCGGTGCTTCTTCCCGGGCATTAAGGCGACTCCGAAGCCCAGTCGTCTTGGCGAGCATCTCATCTCGATCGCGGCGCAGAAGCGAAGTGTGATCTTGGATTGTTTCGCTGGTACGGGGCCTGCTGGACACGCGGCGATCTCATTGAATCGACGTGACGCAGGCGGGCGCCGATTCGTGCTTGTCGAGATGGGCAACTACTTTCACACCGTCCTGAAGCCCCGCATCACCAAGGTTCTCTACTCCCCCGACTGGAAGGACGGCCGCGCCCAGTCGCATGACAAGGGCATGTCGGCGCTGGTCAAGTACTTCGCCATCGAGTCATACGAGGACGCGTTGAACGTAAGCGTTCCACAGCCCGCGTTGGTGGGCTCGCGCGGCCGGGTCGCAGGCGCGTTGGGGGTCAGGCGTCGGGGGCCTGCCAGCGGTCGGGCAGGAACTGATCGAGCTGACTTACCGGCGTCGCCGGCAGGCGGCGGAACACGTCGGTCAGGTAGGCCCACGGCTCCAGGTCGTGACGCAGGGCGCTGGCGATGAGACTGAACATTGTCGCCGCGGCGCGGCCGCCGGCTTCGCTGCCCGTGAACAGCCAGTTGCGGCGGCCGATGGCGATGCCGCGAAGGCTTCGCTCGCACATGTTATTGTCGATCGCGAGCTGGCCATCATCGAGGTAACGCTCAAGCGACTCGGCCTGGTTGAGCGTGTAGGTGATCGCCTCGCCCAGGCCGCTGCGTGGCAGCACGTGCTTGTGCTGATC
>SKPT01000483.1 GCA_007119405.1 Phycisphaeraceae bacterium | reverse complement strand
TCACCGAACTCATCGTCCTCTACATGCAGTCCAGCCCCGCGGTCGAGCGCGACCGCATGGCCCTGGGCCCGCTCAAGGGCTTCCCCGACCAGCCCACCGAAGCCCCGCCCGTGCCCGAAAAACGCACGCCGTGAATGGAACCACCGATGCACACTGATGCACACCGATAAAGCCGCTCGCGGCTTCGCGAAACCGACCGAAAACCCCTGCATCCGAAATCCGAAATTCCCCATGTCCCCCAAGCCCACCCTCATCCTCGCCGCCTGCCTGCTCGCGCTCGCCGGCATCCTCATGCTCATCCCCGGCTGCCCGATGGGCACGGGGGCCTCGCGCGGCCCCGCCGACGAGCTGACCATCGCCATCCAGGCCGACGGCTCCACCCTCGACCCGCACCGCGCCACGGACGCCGGCTCGATGCGCCTCAGCGAGAACCTCTATTCCACCCTGATGCGCTACGCGCCCGACTTCGGCGAGATTGAGCCGGACCTGCTCGTCGAGCACGCGATCAACGACGAGCACACCGTCTACACGCTGACCATCCGCGACGACGCCTACTTCGGCGTCACCGGGCGCAACCTCACCGCCGAGGACGTCGCCTACTCGCTTGAGCGCATTCAGGACATCGGGCTGCGGGCCGAGCCGCTCGCCCCCTTGCAGGAGATCCGCGTCACCGGCGCGCACACGCTCGAACTGCACTTTTCCGAGCCCATGACGCCGCTGATGAATTTCCTCGCCCACCCCATGTGGGCCATCGTCGACCGCGAGATCGTCGAAGCCAACGACGGCCACCTCGAGACCGCCGACGCCGGCTCAGGCCCGTTCCGCCTCGTCCAGTGGCGGCGCGACCAGCAGGCGGTGCTCGAGCGCGACGAGCGCTACTACGTCGAAGACCGCCCGCGGCTGGAGCGCATCATCTACCGCCCCATCCCCGAGGAGATCAGCCGCGCCACCGCGCTGGCCCGCGGCGAGGTGGACATCGTCCTGGACGTGCCGACGCAGCAGTTGGACATGATCCAGGGCCGCGACGACATCCGCATCGAATCCACCCCCGGCACGTTCTGGGAATACATCGGGCTGAACACCGGGATCGAGCCCTTCGACGACCCGCGCGTGCGCCAGGCCATCGCCTGGGCGATCGACCGCGACGCGATCAACCGCTCGGCGCGCTTCGGCCACGCCCGGCCGCTGACCGGCGGGCACATTCCGCCCGGCCACTGGGCCGCGCTCGACGAGCCGATCTACCCCGAGCCCGACTTGGACCGCGCCCGCGAGCTGCTCGCCGACGCCGGCCACGCCGACGGCTTCAGCGCCGAGCTGATCGTCAACACCGAAAACCTTCGCCAGCGCGACGCCGCCGGCCTGGTCGCGCAGATGCTCCGCCCGCTGGACATCGACATCAACGTCCGCTCCATCGAACGCGCGGCGTTCTTCTCCCGCCTCAACGACCGCGACTTCGAGATGACGCTCGTCGGCTGGGTCGGCCTGTTCGACCCCGACGAATACCTCTACCCCATCTTCCACTCCAGCGGCGCCTACAACCAGCAGTCCTACGCCGAGCCGGCGCTCGATGCCCTGCTCGAGCAGGGCCGGCGCACGCACGAGCTCGACAAGCGCGCCGCCATCTACCGCCAGGCCCAGCGCATCATCGCCGAGGACGCCCCCGTCGTCTTTCTCTACCTCAACGACCAGATCACCGGCATGCTCGACGATGTCCGCGACTTCGACGTCCACGCCACCGCCACCACCACCTCCCTGCGCGACGCCTGGATCGATCGAGAACCGGAATAGCCACAGATGCACACGGATGCACACAGATAAGAACGCGTAAAGCGGATGACCGTTAACGCCCGTCCTGAGCGAGTCCGCGAGCGAAGGGCGGGATTTCTCTCGAACGGTTCCCGATTTACACTCCGGCATGCTTCCCATGCATCGCGCTCCTTATCCGTGTTAATCTGTGTTCATTCGTGGCTCCCCATGCTCACCTTCGCCCTGAAAAAGTTCGGCCTCGCCGTCCTCACCCTGCTCGGCGTCTCGATCATCCTCTTCATCCTCGTCCGCATCGTCCCCGGCGACCCCGCCGACGCCATCCTCGGCCAGTTCGCCACCGAGGCCCAGCGACACGCCATCAACGAGCGCTACGGCCTGGACCAGCCGCTGCCCCAGCAGTACCTCACCTGGCTTGGCGGCATCTTCCGCGGCGACCTCGGCCACTCCAGCTACGCCCGCCGACCCGTCACCGAAACGCTGGCCGACGCCTGGCCCGTCACGCTTCAACTCGCCTCCATGTCGCTGGCGTTCGCGCTGCTGGTCGGCATCCCGCTGGGCGTCGTCGCCGCGATCCGCCAGGGCCGCGGCGTCGACCACCTCGCGTCGGGCTTTGGCATCCTCGGCGTCTCGGTGCCCAACTTCTGGCTGGGCACCATGCTCATCCTCATCTTCGCCTACGTGCTCGGGTGGCTGCCCTCGGCCGGCGCCCCGCCGCTGACGCATGACCCGCTGGGCAACCTCCAGGCGATGCTGCTGCCCACGCTCGCGCTGGGCATGGCGGTCGCCGCCGTCGTCATGCGCATGACGCGCTCGTCCATGCTCGAGGTGCTCGGCCAGGACTACGTCCGCACCGCGAAAGCCAAGGGCCTGTCCCCCCGCGTCGTCGTCGTCCGCCACGCCCTGCGCAACGCGCTGATCCCGGTGCTGACCATCACCGGCATCCAGGCCGGCTACCTGCTCGGCGGCTCCGTCGTCATCGAGCGCGTGTTCAACCTGCGCGGCATCGGCTGGCTGGTCTTCCAGAGCGCGACCAACCGCGACTTCCTTCTGCTCCAGGCCGTCGTCCTGCTCATCGCCGCGGGCTTCATCGCGCTGAACCTCATCGTCGACCTGCTCTATGGGGTGGTCGACCCCCGGATGCGACAGAGGAATTAGCCATAAATAAACACAAATAAACACAGATACCCAACGGTTAACGCCCGTCCTGAGTGAAGCGAAGGGCGGGGTTTCTGATTCCTGATTTCTGCATTCTGCATTCTGCATTCTGCATTCAGAATTGAAATGCGTCTCCTTCTGACAAACAAGGTCGCCGCCCTGGCCCTGAGCGTCATCCTGGTGATCGTCGTCCTCGCCGTCGCTGCGCCGTTCCTCGCGCCGTACGACCCGATGGCCGCGCACCCGGCCGTGCGCGCCGCGCCAAGCGCCGAGCACTGGCTGGGCACCGACAACCTCGGCCGGGACATCCTCTCGCGGCTGATCCACGGCGCCCGCATCTCG
>SKPT01000238.1 GCA_007119405.1 Phycisphaeraceae bacterium | reverse complement strand
GAGCTTGAGCACGACCGGGACACGCATGCAGGCTTACGACGCGACGCTGGACGTGGCCGCGGCGGCGGAGCTGATCGGTGCGGCCGAGGGCCCGATCCTGGTGCTGACGCACGCCAAGCCCGACGGCGACGCGTTCGGCGCGGTGATCGCGCTGACCGCGGCGCTGCGCTCGCTGGGCCGGGAGGTGACCGCCTGCTTCGCCCCGCCGGTGCCGGCGAGCCTGATGGAGCTGGCGGGCAGCGAGCTGGCGCGGGTCCACGAGCCGGGCCTCGAGCTGCCCGAGCCGGGGCTGTGCATCCTGCTGGACACGGGGGCGTGGGTCCAGCTCGGGCCGCTGGGCGAGTTCGTCCAGGGCCGGCTGGAGCGCACGCTGATCCTCGATCACCACCTTTCCGGGGACATCCCCGCCCGGCACCGCTGCGTCGACGGCACGGCCGCGGCCACGTGCGAGATCGTCGCCGACGTGCTGGATCATCTGCTCGACTCGCGCGTGCCCGGGGCCCTGAGCCAGGTCATCCGCGAGGCGCTGTTCGTGGGCATCGCGTCGGACACGGGCTGGTTCCGCTTCTCCAACACCAGCCCGCGCACGCACGAGCTGGCCGCCCGGCTGCTGCGCGAGGGGGTGGACCAGGCGGCGCTGTACCAGGTGCTCGAGCAGACCGAGCGGCCGCAGAAGCTGGCGCTGCTGACGCGGGCGCTGGACAGCTTGAAGCCCGTGGCCGGGGGGCAGGCGGCGATCATGACGCTGCAGGCGGAAGACTTCGACCAGACCGGGGCGCTGATGGAGGAGACGGAGCGGCTGATCGACGTGCCGCAGCAGGTGGGCACGATCCGGGTGATCGTGCTTCTGAGCGAGAACCGGGAGGAGGATGGCCGCCTGGTCACGCGGATGAGCTTTCGCAGCAAGCCCGGCCCGGACGCGGTGAACGTGGCCCAACTGGCGGCCCGCTTCGGTGGCGGGGGCCACGCCCGGGCCGCCGGGGCCCGCGCCGAGGGACCGGCCGCGGAGGTGCTGCCCCGTCTCGAGGCGGCGCTGAACGAGGCGCTGGGGCAGGCGTCGGGGTAACTTGGCCTCCCGCCCACCCGATCAGGCTCGGCAGCACGATGCCCAACGGCGACGGAGGCCTCATGTCGCAGGAGCTCTACGGCCATCCGATCCACGCCTTCTGGGCCCGGCTCTTCGGCGGGGCCGTCGGGCCGATCATCCTCGTGACCCTGGCGGTGCGGTGGCTGGTGGCGGGCAGCGCGTCGGTGCCGTCGCGCTACGGCGGCTTCTACGAAATCGAGGGCATGGCCGCGGCGGCGCTGGCGGTGGTGGCGATCGGGGCGGCGGCGTACATGCACCTGCGCTGGCTGTGGCGGCCGATCGCGCATAACTACTGGCAAGTCATTGACATCGGCATGATGCTGGCCAAGCTGACCGCCGCGGTGGGGCTGGTCGTGTGCGTGGGGCTGGTCGTTCTCGGAATATTCCGGTGAGGCCTGGGGGCAGACATTTTTTTTGAATCGGGTGCCCCGGCGGCAATCGATGCCGGCCGTGGCAACATACGCAAACCGGGAAAAGGTGCGCGGCTGCGTGACGCCGTGCCTGAGAGATCCGCAAGCCTCATTGCTGGAGGGTTCGAGATGCGACGATTGATCGGTCTGCTGGTTGTCGTGACGCTGGTGCTGGGCCTGTCGGCGGGGCAATCCGCCCAGGCGGACCTGCTGCTGTTCCACAGTGCGCTGTCGCCGCACAACGAGATCCAGGACCCGCCGGTGATCAGCGACGCGGCGGGCGCGGCGGTGATGGCGGTGGACCCGGCCACGGGCGACTTCGACCTGACGATGTGGGTCAGCGGGCTGACGGAGGCGGACCTGGCGGTCAACGAGGCCGGCCGGTTCCACATCCACATCGGCGGGCCGGACGTCAACGGCCCGGTCATATTCCAGTTCGCGGGGCTGGACAACTTCTGGTCGACCGGCGGCCCGGGCGGGCAGTTGCTCGTGCGCGAGATCGTCGGGGCGAACCTCGGCCAATCGTTCATGGAAGACTACTGGGACGACCTGCTCGCCGGCGACACCTACCTGAACCTGCACACGCAGGCCTACCCGGCAGGGGAGATCCGCGGGCAGTTGGTGCTGATTCCCGAGCCGGCGTCGCTGGGCCTGGTGGCGATGGGCGCCGCTGTGCTTCTGATGGGCCGACGCCGACGGATGGTGTGACCGTGACCGGGCGCCGCCGAGAGACGGGGCTGTAGTGGAGAAGGCCCGCCACGCTGCTGCTCGTTGACCCCCTTGCGAGCGGACGCTGTGGCGGGTTTATTCGATTGTCGATTGTCAATGGGTGAAGGCGGCGGTTAGGTGACTTGGGGTGCCTGAGAACCAGCCGCGTACGGTTCCGCAAAGCCGTACGCGGTTTTTTATGCGCACCGATCGTGACAATCGGCAATCGCCGATCGCCAATCGACACGGTTCAGTCGGCGGGCAGGGCCGCGGCGCCGGTGGCGCGGATGGAGTTGTGGAGGCGGCGGAAGCCGACCTCGGAGGCGGCGGCGAGCGCGGTGGTGATGGCGAAGAGCCAGTAGCCGATGCCGTCGAAGCCCGGCCAGAGGACGATGGCGGTGGAGGGGATGGTCAACTCGTTCCAGCCGGCGTACAGGGCCATGCCGAGGAAGGGGGCGAAGGCGCCGCGGATGCCGGTGAGCGTGACGTGGATGCCCATGTAGGTCGCGACCATGCGTCGGTCGGCGAAGTCGTTGTGGCCGAGGTTCCACGCGAGCATGCCGGCGCCGCGGACGACGCCCTGGATCAGGCGGGCGCCGAAGAGGATGGCCAGCGGGATCCAGACGCTGCCGGTCAGCGTGGTCACGAGCATGGCGCCGACGAGGTTGCCCGCCTGGTTGGCGACCCAGTAGCGGCCCTGCTTGGCGCGGAAGGCGGCGACGTGCATGCGATCGAGCTGGCGGGCCCAGTAGGGCAGGGCGATGGTGGCGATGGCCATGGGCAGGGCCATGGCCAGGAGGATGGACAGGACGTACTCGAACGCCAGGCCGTCGGTCGCCTCGGCGATGACGTAGATGATGACGACCTCGCCGCACATGTTGGCCGAGCCGGCGACGAACTGCCAGAACATGTAGGTGCGGAAGAAGTGGTCCTGCTTGAGGACCTGCCAGAAGTTGGGCGACGCGGTCCAGGTTTCGGATTTCGGATCCCGGATCCGGGCGGCGGCGGTGCCGGAGTCGTGATCGTCGGCGTCGGTGTTGGCGGCGGGTGGCGGGGCGTTGGGTGGCG
>SKPT01000461.1 GCA_007119405.1 Phycisphaeraceae bacterium | reverse complement strand
GCTCCACGCCCTCATATCCGTATCGCTCGGCGATGAACTGCTCCAGCAGCCGGATCTCGCTGATCACGAATCGCACCGGCACATCCACGCGGTGGTGCATCAGGGCCATCGCCTGCGCCAGGGTCTCCTCCGTCGTCGCGCACACCAGCTCGCCGTCGTCCATGCGCAGCGGCATCACCAGCACGTCCCACGCCTCGCGGCCGCTGACCAGCGACAGGCACTGCCCGTCGACGGTCTCGCGGCAAAGATTCGTCACCGGACACTCGCGGATCATCGACGCGGCACAGGCCTGCCAGATGTCCCACTGACGCAGGTCGAAGAGCTCGGCCGCCACCTCGTCCACGGGCTTGGCCGCCCGCCGCTGCTGCTGCGTCAACTGCTCGAGCTGATGCCGATCAATCAACCCCCGCTCCAGAAGCATCCGGCCGATCTGTCCCGTCTGCATGGGCGCAACTCCTACACGCGACACGTAATAGGTTGCATCGGCAAATCGCGCACCATGACTTAGCCCCGGTCCTACCCCGACCCCTGTTTTTCTCGGCCCGGCCGCGCCATCACCGGAACATCGCGGATAACCGCGCGCACGCGAAAACCACCCACGGCGAATCGGCCGGACCCCAGGGATGAGCGAAGATCGCCCCCGGCTCACCGCCGGCGCGGCGGCGTCGCCCACACCCCGGCGAGCACGCACGCCAGCGCGGCCGTGATCAGCAGCGTCCGCGGCAGGCCTGTCGTCAACCGCGTCAGCCGCGAGTCGATCGCCCGCGGAGCCGGCACGTCCACGCCCACCCGCGGCAGCGGCTGCGCGAGCCAGGCATCCACGGCGCCGCCACCGCCGCCAGCCGCATCCCCAGGCGCTATCCAGGGGCTGTCCGCGCCCATCCACAGCGGCGTCTTCGCCGTCGGGCTCAGCCCCAGTTGCATCAGCGCCAGGCGCTCAAGCAACACCGGCTCCTCGGCCGCCAGCGCCGCACGGAAATCGGCATAACGCTCCGCCTGTCGCTCAAGCTGCCGCACCTGCAACCGCATCAGGTCGCGCTGCCAGACCAGCTCCCGGTGCGTCAGCCACGCCGGCGTCAGCAGCACCAGCGCCAGCAGCAGAAGCCCGGCCGTCAGGAACAGCCACCCCGGCAGCCAGGCCATCGCTCGATCAAGCGCATTGTCCGCATAGGAATCGTCCACCGATTCCTGCTATCGGACGCGCAAAGCCTGGTGCTTGCGAAAGCCCCGTCCCGCCCTCATCAACGCCCGTCCTGAGCGCAGCGAAGGGCGGGATTTCCGGAGGTGTCGACTCCACATTAACCGGTGCCGGGTCGGAAATCCCGCCCTTCGCTGCGCTCAGGACGGGCGTTACCGGCTCGACCCCCGGCGCCCTGGGCCCCCTTCGTGCCCGTTGCGGGTTCGTGGCCCCCCAACCAAAAAAAGAAGACCCGCGACACAAAGCCGCGGGCCTTCGGGGGGTGGGGGGCAAATTTGAACCAATCAGAATCGTCGACGCACGTTCAGCGTCCGCCCGATCCGCCGGCGGCGGTTGAGCATCTTGCGCCCGGCCTTGGAGCGCATCCTCGCACGGAAGCCGAGCTTGCGCACACGCTTGATCAGGCTGCGCCGCTTCGGGTAATGCGTCGACATCGAATCAACTCCAAAACCGTCTTTACACCATCATCGGCTGCGTTACCGCCGGACCTCCACGATCAGCGACTCGTAACGCGTGTTGCCCCGGGTGTCCCGCACACGCAGCGTCACCACGTGCTCGCCCGGCTCAAGACCCGCCAGTGTAACCTCAAACGGTTCCCGTGTCGAATCGAAGATCATATCCACCGGCAGCACCGGCGTAAAGTGCTCCGCGTCGTTGACCGCGTACGCCACCGACGCCACCGGCGAGAAGCGGTCCACAGCCACCCCCGTGATCCGCAGCACGCCGGCCTCGCCGGCCCAGTCCAGGTCCTCCAGACGCGGGGCCGTGTTGTCCACCAGCACCGGGTCCGACAGCCGGCTGGTCGTTTTGGCCATGCCCGGCGGGTTGCTCAGCCGGTCGCTGGCGGTGACGCGGATCACGTAGCGCCCATCCGGCACCCGCCGCGTCTCCCACTCGTAGCTCTTCTCGTCGACGTTGTCGGCGATCGGCAGCCAGCGCCGCGCCCCGGCCGGGCGGAACTCGAGCGTGTACAGCAACTGGTCCTCGTTCGGGTCGCTGGCCTCCCACTCGATCTCCATCTCGGTCGAAGGCGGCTCCTCATCCTGCTGCGCCGCCGCCCCGCGCCGCGGCCGCGGCGTCGGATAGGCCGCACGCACCGACTCGATCTTCGGCGGCAGGTTCGGCATCAGGTACGCCAGCTCCACGCTGCCGATGGCCGGGCTCGCGTTGCCCTCGCCCCGCAGTGTCAGGCGATACTGCACGAACCGGCCCGGCGGCGATTCGACCCCCACCTGCCGCGGCTCCAGGTCCGTGATCGCCTCGTCATGCTCGAACACCGTCAGCTCCTGCCACGGCGTCCAGGGGGCGTGCTCCGGGTCGCGCACGTTGCCGCTGCGCGTCTCGACCGTCACGCTCGTGCCCGCGGGGATCTCGGCCCGCATCAGCAGCGTGCCCCACAGGCTCACCTGCTCGGCGTCGAGCACGTCGCTGGTGTACGTGCCCTCCTGCGCGAAGCGGTCGTCGAGGCGCACCAGCTTCGCCGGGTTGGCCGTGCCCAGCAGGATCTGCCCGTCCGCCGTGACCGTCAGCGCCGGGATCTGATCCGCCTCGAGCGTGGTAAGCACCGCGCGCTCCTGGCGATCGATCGCCAGGGCCCACAGCTCGCCCTCGTTGCCCGTGGCGATCAGCAGCCGCCCGTTGTCCTCGTACAGGCGCAGGATCATCACCGACTCGCGGAACAGCTCGGTGACGAAGCCTTCGCTGTCGATGCGATACACGGCGTTGCCCGGCTGGGCGCGCCTTGCCGGGCTCGGCCGGCGCACCGGCCGCTCGGGCCGCGCCGCCTCGGGGGCGTCCTCGTCTATCGCGGGCTCGTCGTCGACGACCATCGCCACCTCGGCCTCGAGCTCGCCCGTCCGCCGCGCCCGCTCCAGCCGCCGGCGGATCTCCTCGCGCAGCGCGTCGCGCTGCTCGGCCGTCGGCCGGCCGTCCTCGTCCAGCCGCACCACCCGGCCGCGCTCGATCAGCCGCGCCAGATCCTCGATCTCGTCGTCCTCGATCACCGGCGCGTCAAGCTCGACGTCCGCCTCGACCGGCTCCGGCTCGGGCTGGGCGTCGGGCTCGTCGGCCGGGTCGTCG
>SKPT01000152.1 GCA_007119405.1 Phycisphaeraceae bacterium | reverse complement strand
GCAACGTGACGGTGGTCCTCGGGCCGTCGGGCACGGGCAAGAGCGTGCTGCTCAAGCACATCGTGGGGCTGCTCAAGCCCGACACCGGCGCGGTGTATTTTCGCGGCCGACGGGTCGACACCATGCGGCCGGCGGAGCTGGTGGAGATTCGGCGGGACATGGGGTTCCTTTTCCAGATGGGGGCGTTGTTCGACTCGATGACGGTGGGGCAGAACGTGGCGTTTCCGCTGCTGGAGCACACGCGTCACGACGCCGCGGAGCGCGACCGCCGGGCCGAGCGCGTGCTGGAGATGGTGGGCCTGCCGGGGATACGGTCGAAGATGCCGGCGGAGCTGTCGGGCGGTCAGCGCAAGCGGGTGGCGCTGGCGCGGGCGATCGTGCTCGAGCCTTGCCTGGTGCTCTACGACGAGCCGACGACGGGGCTGGACCCGATCCGGGCGGACGTGATCAACGAGCTGATCCTGGCGCTGAACAAGCGGCTGGGCGTCACGAGCATCGTGGTCACGCACGACATCGCCAGCGCGACGAAGATCGCCGATCGGCTGGTGCTGCTTTATGATGGGCGGATCATCTGCGACGGCGACCGCGAGACGTTCGCCCGGACCGAGGACGAGCTGGTGCAGCGCGTCATGCACGGCCGGGCGGACAAGGAGGATCTGGAGGCGATCCGGCAGGGGTTCGAGCGGGTGGCGGGATAACACCAAGGGGGCAGACGGCAGTCTGCAGTCTGCCGCCTGCCGTCTGCCCCCTGCAAACTGATCCACGGAGCCTTGTCATGGGTGAGACGACGCGGAACCTGGCGGTGGGGACGACGACGCTGATCGGCGTGCTGGGGCTGATGCTGATGATCGTGCTGTTTGGCAACATTCAGCAATGGTTCGCGCGGGGTTATCCGTTGACGATCACCTTGCCCGAGGCGGCGGGGGTGATGCGGGGCAGCCCGGTGCTGCTGTCGGGCATCCAGGTCGGGCACGTCGAAGCGGTGTACCTGCGGCGGCCGGGCACGGGCACGGGCGTGGTGCTCGAGTGCCAGATCCGCCATGACGTGGACATCCCCGTGCAGGTGCAGGCGTCGGTGCAGACGGAGCTGTTCGCGGGCACGAGCAAGCTGGCACTGCGGGTGCACGACCTGCCGGAAGAGGAGCTGGACTGGCTGCCCAAGGACGGGACGGCGATGATCGAGGGCGACGTGCCGACGATCGCCACCGCGCTGACGGACGAGCTGCGCCGGGCGCTGGATGAGCCGATGCAGCAGTTGCGGACGATCACCAACGAGTTCACGAGCCTCTCGCAGGAGTGGACGCACGTCGGGGCGAACCTGAACCGGCTGATCGGCCCGGCCGAGCAGGGCAATCCGGACGAGCTGGATGCCGAGGCGGTCGCGGAGATGGAGGCGAACGTGCCGCGCCTGCTGATGCGCGCGGAGCGGCGGCTGGCGGAGATGGAAAGCGTCATCGCGGGCATTGACCGCTACGTCAGCGACGAGGCGATGCGCGAGGACTTCGCCGCGACGGTGAGCAACGCCCGGCAGGTGTCGGCGAACCTCGGCGAGCAGGTCGAAACACTCAGCCGCGAGTTGAGCCAGAGCGTGACGGAGCTGCGGACGCGGTACATCGCCCTGGCGGACGACCTCAGCGGGGCGATCGGGTCCATGCAGCGGCTGACGGACGACGCGCGGGCGGGCGACGGGACGCTGGGCCGGCTGCTTCGGGACCCGCGGCTGTACGAGAACCTCAACGACTCGGCCGAGCGGATGCAGTCGGCGGTGGACGAGCTGCGCCTGCTGATCCAGAAGTGGGAGGCCGAGGGCATGCCGCTGCGGATCTTCTGACGGATACGGATTGCGCGTTGCTGGTCGGCATCCCGACCTTCGCTGCGCTCAGGATGGGCGTTGGCGGGAAATGTTCTGCGGATCCCGGAACCCGAAACCCCGAACCCCTTACTTGGACCCGATCGCCGAGCGCAGCTGCTGGTCCATGTACAGGATCCGCCCGCAGTTCGAGCAGGTGACCAGCTCGTTGGGCTGCGAGAGCAGGGCGTTGACGCGCTCGATGGGCAGGCTCATGTAGCAGCCTTCGCAGGTGTACTCCATCCGCCGACGATCCTGCTCGTGCACCTCCGCCAACGCCTCGCCCTCGTAGGAGAATGACAGGCGATCGAAGATCGACCTGGCCTGGGGCGGAACCTGCTGCGCGGCGGCGTCGCGCTCGGCGGTGGCCTGCTCAAGGCGCTCGCCCACCTCCTGGCGGGCTGACTCGACGTCCCGGGCGGCCCCGGCCACGAGCTTCTGCTGGTCGGCGATCTTCTGCTCCAGCTCCGCCACCCGCTCCTGCAGCGCCTCGATCTCGCCCATGCGCTCCAGCGCCTGGTCCTCGAGCTTGCCCTTGCGCTCCTTGAGCGTGTTGACCTCCACGAGCGTCGCGGAGTATTCCTTGTTGCTCCGCGCGGTGTTCATCCGCTGGCGCAGCGACTTGATCTTCTCCTCCAGGCCGTTGGCGTCCTGCTCGAGCTGATGGGCCTGGGCGCGGTGGTGGCGCAACTGGCCCGCGAGCTCTTCGTGCTGCTGCTGGAGCTGGGCCAGGCGCTGCTGCTGGGCTTGCTGGCGGCGCTCGGCGGCGTCAAGTCGGCTTCGCAGGCCACGAACCTGCTGATCCAGGCGGTAAAGCTCGCGCAGTTGCTCTTGTAGCGTCAAAGGCGGATCCTCCATCATTACGGAACCAACACAATTACTATAACAAACCCCCCGCCCCGGTCGACAAGCCCCGCCCCACAATGCCCCTATAAAAGGTCGCTCCGCCACCACCGCCGGCGCGGCGCCCGGTGGTCGCCCCGCGCCGGCCGCCGTTTCTCCGAGTGAGCCCTTTCCCCCTTGACATGCAACCGAAAAGTTGCATAATGGGGGCGATGGCCGACGGCATGGATGAGCTGTTCAAGGCCCTGGCCGACGCGAGCCGTCGGCAGTTGCTCGACGTGCTGCGCCAGCGCAACGGGCAGACGCTCGGCGAGCTGTGCGGGCATCTGAGCATGTCCCGGCAGGCGGGCACCAAGCACCTGAAGGTGCTGGAGCGCGCCGGGCTGGTCGTGGTCGGCTGGCGGGGACGGGACAAGCACCACTACCTCAACCCCATGCCCCTGCACGAGATCGCCGCTCGCTGGATCGCCCGGTTCGAACGGCACCGCGTCGAGGCCCTGGCCGAGCTCAAACGCCAACTGGAGAAGCCCGATGAGTGAGCAGCAGGAATTCGTCTACGTGATCTACATCGCCACCACCGCGGACAAG
>SKPT01000506.1 GCA_007119405.1 Phycisphaeraceae bacterium | reverse complement strand
GCCAACGCTGTACGGCGCGTGCGGCGCCACGCCGAGCACCGAGCCCCGCGGCCAGCCGTGGACCTCGACCTCGAAGTCGAGCGGCTCGAGCGTGCGCTCGATCTCGCGCGCCGCCTCCTTGCCCGCGCCGCCGCCGACGCCATCGCCCAGACCCTCGACGCCCTGGCCTTCGAAACCCCCGTCCCCGGGCAGGTCCGCGGCGTCGTTTTGGGCATCGCCCCCCACGCCCCCTACTCCGCGGGCCTGCCGCTCTACGAGGCCGTCACACGCCTCAGCCAGCGCCACATCTATCGCCTGACCACCCACCTCGCCGAGTCCCAGGCCGAGCTCGAGCTGCTCCGCGACGGCACCGGCCCGCTCGCCGACCTGCTCGCCGACATGGGCAAGCTCGACCCCGCCGCCGTCGGCCTCGGCCAGCACCCCGTCGACGCCCTGGCCTGGTCGCTCAGAAACGGCCGCTGGCTCGCCACCCACTGCAACTACCTCGACGACCACCACATCGAGCTGCTCAAGCGCACCGGCACCAGCGTCGTCTACTGCCCCATGGCCAGCGCCTACTTCGGCCACGAGCACCACCGCTACCGCGAGCTGCTCGACGCCGGCGTCAACGTCGCCCTGGGCACCGACTCGCTCATCTGCCAGGGTTGGGCCGAGTCCGCCGACCAGCCCCTGGGAATCCTCCCGCAGATGCGCCACCTCCACCGCCGCGACGCCGCCGACCCGGCCGACCTGCTCGCCATGGCCACCGTCAACGGCCGCCGGGCCCTGGAATTCAACGCCGCCGACGCCACCATCCGCCGGGGCGCCCCCGCCAGCTTCACCGCCGTGCCCATCAACGCCCGTGACCGCACCGACCCGCTGCGGCAGGTCCTCGAATCCGACCAGCCCGCCTCCCTGCTCCGGGTCGACACCGCCGGCACCGTCGAAGGCTGACCCCCATCCGGCCCGTCGCCCCCGCTCAACGCCCGCGTGGCACCCTTGTCAACCACGTGCTGAGCCCCCGCCCGGCTGTAACCGCCGGGGCTGTGGCTGGCACTGTCAGGGTGTAGAGGCCCCCGCCTCCGACGCCGGCACCGATGTGCAGAGCACCCAGTGACAGGCGGTTAGCACGAACCAGGCGCGGCCGGCCCGATGTCTGTTTGTCCCCGAGCCCCGGCCGGGGATAATGGGAAGTGTCGTCCGCGCAAGCCCCTGACCGAAACGTGAGACATGGCCGTCGACACGACCCTGGAGGGATACCTGCTCGAGCGGGGACGCGTCAGCGCCGAGGCGCTCGCCGAGGCCTCGCGCCTCGCCCAGGCCGAACGCCTGCGCCTCGACCAGGCCCTGGTCCACCTCGGCCACGTCGATGAGCGCGACATGCTCCACGCCCTGGGCGCGCAGCTCGGCATCAGCGTCGTCGAGCTCGCCGACGCCGAGCCCGACCCCGACGCCCTCCGCGCCCTGCCCGTCAAGTTCGTCTACCGCAAACGCATGGTCCCCGTCGAACGCGACAACGGCACCCTCCGCGTCGCCACCAGCGACCCCTACGACCTCTACGCCTTCGACGAGCTGCGCATGGTCACCGGCCTGCACGTCGAGCCCGTCCTCGCCGCCCAACATGAGATCGAAGCGCTCATCAAGCGCCACTACGGCCTCGGCGGCGACACGCTCGACGAGATGACCCAGGACAACGAGCTCCAGGTCGTCTCCGACGTCAACGACGAGTCGCAGGACCTCGTCGAGATGGCGCAGGAGGCCAGCGTCATCAAGCTGGTCAACGAGATCATCGTCGAGGCCGTCAACGAACGCGCCAGCGACATCCACATCGAGCCCTACGAGGACCGCCTCTCCATCCGCTACCGCATCGACGGCGTGCTCCAGGAAGCCTCCGTCCCGCCGCAGATCCATCGCTTCCAGGCCGCGATCATCAGCCGGCTCAAGATCCTCGCCAACCTCAACATCGCCGAGAAGCGGCTGCCCCAGGACGGCCGCATCAAGTTCCAGGTCTCCGGCCACACGATCGACGTGCGCGTCAGCGTCATCCCCATGCTCTTCGGTGAAGGCGTCGTCCTGCGACTGCTCGATCAGTCCAACATCATGTTCTCCCTGCCCGAGCTGGGCATGGACGAGCAGACCCATCGCGCCTTCGGCGAGCTGATCCGCCGGCCGCACGGCATCCTGCTCGTGACCGGCCCCACCGGCAGCGGCAAGAGCACCACGCTCTACGCCTCGCTCCGCGCCATCATGGGGCCGGAGAAAAAGGTCATCACCATCGAGGACCCGGTCGAGTACCACGTCCACGGCGTGAACCAGATCCCCGTCGAGACCAAGGTGGGCATGAGCTTCGCCCGCGGCCTGCGGGCCGTGCTCCGCCACGACCCGGACGTGGTGATGATCGGCGAGATCCGCGACCTCGAGACCGCCCAGGCCGCGACCCAGGCGGCGCTGACCGGCCACCTGGTGCTCTCGACGCTGCACACCAACGACGCGGCGTCGGCGGCGACGCGCCTGATCGACATGGGCGTCGAGCCCTTTCTCGTCGCCTCCACGCTCATCGGGGCGATGGCCCAGCGCCTCGTCCGCCGCGTCTGCCCCGAGTGCAAGCAGGCCTACGAGCCCGAGGCCGGCCTGCTGCCGCCCGACGTCGACATCGCCCCGGGCCACAAGCTCCACAAGGGCGCCGGCTGCCGCAACTGCCGCAACACCGGCTACCGCGGCCGGCAGGGCCTGTACGAGCTGATGCCCATGGACGACAACGTCGCCGAGCGCATCCTCGCCCGCACCGGCAGCTCCGAGGTCGCCGCCGCCGCCCGCGCGGGCGGCATGCGCCTCTTGCGCGAGGACGGCTGGGACAAGGTCCTCGCCGGCGTCACCACCCCCGAGGAGGTGATGCGATGCACGGCTTAGCAACGGGGTTCCGGGTTCGGGGATCGGCGGTCCGCAGAAGCAACCCGCGGCCTCCCACCATCAGCACCACGCAGCAACGTGGTGCCTTGCCCTGCCGACCCCCCTCCCCCCGGGAGGGGCTGGGGGAGGGCGTCTACAACCACCTTGCGTCACCATCTCAGCCATACCGCACAACAACCCATAAACCTTCCCCTTCCCCCCTCCCCTTCCTGCCTTCCTCATTAACTCTCTCCCCCATCCTTCGTGCTCTCTTCGTGCCCTTCGCGCCATCGTGGCTCCATCCGTGTGCATCGGTGGTTTCTCCTGCCCTCACGCCGCCACGCGCCCCGTCACCGCCCCCGCCACCGATACCTCACGCACCCCCGCCACCACCTCCGCCTCCCGCCGCGCCCG
>SKPT01000303.1 GCA_007119405.1 Phycisphaeraceae bacterium | reverse complement strand
CAGGACTGGCGGTAACGACGCAACTCACCGCTTATGGCTTGTGTATTGTCAATGGTGAATTGACAATCGCTATCTCGCGTACTCGACCGTTCGCATCTCGCGCAGCACCGTCACCTTGATCTCGCCGGGGAAGGTCATCTCATCCGCCACCTTCTTGGCGATCTCGCGGGCAATGTAGGTGCTGTTGGCGTCGTCGATCTGGTCCGGGTCGACGATCACGCGCACCTCCCGGCCGGCTTGAATCGCGTACGCCTCGCGCACACCCTTGTGCTCGCGGGCGATGCCCTCGAGCTGCTCCAGCCGGCGCACGTACTTCTCCAGCGTCTCGCGCCGCGCCCCGGGCCGGGCGCCCGAGATCGCGTCGGCGGCCATGACGATCGGCGTGTAGGGGCTGGTCGCGGGCACGTCGTTGTGGTGCCCGGCGATGGCGTTGAGGATGTTCTCTTTTTCGCCATGCTTGCGGGCGAACTCCGCGCCGATGGCCGGGTGCCCGCCCTCGACCTCGTGGTCCATCGCCTTGCCGATGTCGTGCAGGAACCCCGCCCGCCGCGCCTGGTCGCCGTCGAGGCCCAGTTCGTTGGCGATCACCTGGCACAGGTAGGCCGTCTCGATCGAGTGGCGCAGGATGTTCTGCCCGTAGCTCATGCGGTAGTGCAACCGGCCCATCATCTCCGCCATTTTGGGGTGCAGCCCCTGGATGTCGGCCTCGATGCAGGCGTCCCGGCCATACTTGATGATCCGCTGCCCCACCTCCTTGCGCATCTGCTCGACGACCTCCTCGATGCGCGTCGGGTGGATGCGCCCGTCCTCGAGCAGCTTCTGGAGCGACTCGGCCGCCACCGCCCGCCGCACCGGGTCGAAGCAGGACACCACCACCACGCCCGGCGTGTCGTCGACGATCACGTCCACGCCCGTGGCCTTCTCGAAGGCCCGGATGTTGCGGCCCTCGCGGCCGATGACCCGCCCCTTCATGTCGTCCGAGGCGATGGCCACCGCCGACACCGTCGAGTCCGCGGTGTGCTCGCTGGCGTAGCGCTGGATCGCCTGGAGCGTGATCTTCAGCGCGGTCTCGCGCGACTCCTCCTCGGCCCGCTCGACGTTGCGCTGAATGATCTGCGCCGCCTCGTGCTGGCTCTCGCGCTCGACGATCTTCAGCGCCTCCTTGCGCGCCTCGTCCTCGCTCATCTGCGACGCCCGCAGCAGGATCTCCTTCTGCTTCTGCGTCGTCTGCTCGACCAGGCTCCGCTGCTGCTCGATCAGCTCGGCCAACTCGCCCTCGCGGGTCTCGACCTGCTCCTCCCGGGCCTTGACCTTCTCCTCCAGCTCGTCGAGGTACTTCTCCTTCGTCGCCAGCGTGTCGAGCTTGCGGTCGAGGTTGTCCTCGCGCTTGGTCAGGCGGCGCTCGGCCTCCTTGAGCTCGTTGCGCTGGGCCTCGGCCTCCTTGTCGAAGGCCTCGCGGCGCCGCGCCAGCTCGTCGCGCACGTCCAGCTCGAGCTGCTTCTTGAGCGTCGCCGCCTCGTCGCGGGCCTGCTCGACGAGATCGTCCGCCTCGCGGCGGGCCCGGCCAAGGCTCTGCCCGCCCAGCGCCCGGTGCAGCGCGACCGCCGCCGCGGCACCGATGATCAGCCCGATCACGGCGCCCAGGCTCAGCCCCACGAGGTCCAAGGCCAGGACGATAGGTGCAGCCAACGCGGGCCCCTTGCTGGTGCGGCCGACGCGCCGGGGCGCGGCCGCAGGTGGGGCACGCCGGGTTCAGCAGCCTCACGGACCGATCGGCTCGGCCACTGACGATGCCTCGCGCAGCGCCGGCCGCTCCGGCCGGCGCCCCGCGTCAGGCCCTGACGCCAACATCCGCAACGCGGATCGCTCCGGGCCTATCAACCTGTAGCAGCAAGTTGCCGGTAGGTACATCGTCAATCTATCCCACCTGCACACACAGGCGGCCGAGCGAGCGCAGCCGCGGCCGCGGCTCGATTGATCGGCCCGATCCAGGTCAAACCGCAACCCGGTCGGTGCCGGAAGCTCCCTTGCGGTAGGCAGGCCCGGCCCGCCGGAAGCCGATACGCCGGCCTCAGTGCCTGCCCGCGCAGGGCCGTAAGCGCTTATCCTACTGCTGCCCACGCCCCACCGTCAACCCACACACCCCACGCCCGGCCGCCCCGGCCCCCGATTCCCGAGTTCCGCGCCGCCAAATCCACATTTCCCCTCGCGACCCCCCGCCTTTCCCCCGCCCCAGGCTTGGGCTATTCTTAACCTCGTCCCCAGGAGCAACCGATGACCCAGCCCACCGACGAGTTCAAGCCCGGCCAACGCGTCGTCGTCACCCAGCAGATCCCCCAGCGCGACGAGGTCTGGAGCACCAGCATCACCGGCACCGTCGTCGCCTACGAGCAGAAGAAGACCGGCTCCTGGTTCGCCCACGCCCGCGACGACCGCCTCTGGCTCGACCGCCTCACCCTGCGCAAGGACGATGGCGAGATCGTCATGGTCAACCTCGACAACTTCACCCACGTCGAGCTCGCCGACGCCGCGAAGACATAGCCACAAATGAACACGAATGAACACGAATGGACACGAATGCGCAAGGCGGGACGAGGCGGAGCGGAATCATATCCTCTTAATTTGTGTTCATTTGTGTTCATTCGCGCCTTCTCCCTCGGAGGGACCGCACCATGAGTCATGCTGAGCTGCTGCCGCTGGGCGTCACCGCCGTGATGCTGCCGGAGCTGGATTTTGACGAGCAGATCGAGCTCTGCCGCCGCCTGGGCGTGACGCACTACGTCTTCCGCCCGCGCTACATTTCCGAGAACGCGCGCGGCAAGCCCTGGAGCAACTGGGGCAACCACAAGTTCGACCTGACGCCCGAGCGCCTGCTCGAGGAGGGCCCGCAACTCGCCGCCCGCCTCCGCGAAGCCGGGCTCGTGCCCTACTCGACCGTGCCGCGGCTGGCGGCGGACATCGACGACGACAACGAGCTGGAACTGCACCTGAAAGGGGCCGCGGCCGCGGGCTGCCGGTCCGTGCGCGTCATGTCCACGCCCTACCCGCCCGGCGAGCTGTTCGACTACGGCCAGTACCTGCCCCGGGCCCGCAAGGACCTGGCCCGCGTCGTGGAGCGCGCGGCCGACCACGGGCTCAAGCTCGTGATCGAGATGCACGTCGGCACCACCGCCTGCTCGCCCGGGCTCGCCCGCCTGCTGGTCGAGGAGTTCGACCCGGCGAAGCTGGGGCTGATCCTGGACCTGCCCAACATGGCCGGCGAAGGCGCCATCCGCCCCAGCCT
>SKPT01000175.1 GCA_007119405.1 Phycisphaeraceae bacterium | reverse complement strand
GGTGCGCACGATGTACGCGGCCTGAAGCTCGGGCGAGACGTAGCGGCCGGCGTCGCGCTGCATCTGGAAGAACCCGCCATCGTCGTGCGAGATCGCCCAGCCGATCTCGGTGTACCAGATGGGGGTGTCGGCCCGGCCGTGGTCCGCGAGCGTCTGGCGAATGTGCTCCAGCCCGCCGGCGATGGAGTAACTGCCCCAACTGCGTCCGGCGTGCGCCTCGGGCGGATCGGGGTCGACGTAGGGCTGCGTCGCGAGGATGTCGTAGCTCGAGGCGATCGCCGATGCCATCTCATGCAGGTTGCGGATCCAGCGCAGGTCGCCGGCCCCGGCGCCGCCCGCCGAAAAGCCCACGACGCTCAC
Source organism: Phycisphaeraceae bacterium (assembly GCA_007119405.1). The sequence goes on along the minus strand of SKPT01000175.1, from coordinate 2,923 downwards.
CCCCGGCCACCGGGCCTTGATCAGCTCATAAGTCTCAGGCAGCAGACGCGCGTAGAGCGCCTCGCGCTCGGCCTCGATCTCGGCGCGCAACTTGTCCGGGTCGTCGGCGATCATGTAGCCGAAGTTCGGCTCGTTCCAGATGTTGACCTGATCGAGCGGGCGCTGGGGCACGTCGGGATGCTCCTCGAAGAAGCTGCCCCCGGGGCCGTAGCGCCCCATGACGCGCCGGATCATGTCGTGGTAGTTGGCGATGAACGCGTCGTCGCTGTCGAAGGCATCGCGCCGCTCGCTGCCGAGCGTGTAGAGCACGTCCGGGCCATCCTCGGCGAGCGCTCGCATGGTCGCGTCGTCCAGCGGCCCGGCCATGCGGATGGTGCGGAAGCCGACGTCGTTGATGCTCTGGCGATGGCGGCGATACTCCCCGCCCCAGGTGTACAGGCCATAGACCGGCACGTCGGCCCGGGGACGGTCGAGGATGTCGTCCAGCGGTGGAAGCGGATCGTCCTTCAACGCCCAGTTGCCGGGAATCGTGTCGGGCTGCTCGAGCCAACCATCGGCAAGGGCCGTGCCCGCTCCAAGCGCCAACGCCGCGACACAGGCGAGACCTGCGACTGCGAAACGCGTTAACTGCCCCATGGCGATGCTCCTTGTTGAAGGAGCCCCAGTCTATCCGCCGCCCACGACACCACAAGGGCCGGGATCGACCATCCTTGCCGGGTGCCACACAGCATCCCGAAGGGTGCTGTGTGCGAACGTCCTGGGTGGTCCGCACACAGCGCCCACCGGGACGCTGTGTGGCACCCCAAAAGACCGCTCCCACCGGCCTTTGTGAGAAATCCTCCACTGGCGGCTTGCCCGCCAGCCCCGGTTCCCCGAACTGCGGCCCTACCTGGCCGAGGGGCTGGCCAAGGCCGGCGACAGCGAGTACGTCATCTCCCACTCTCGCGAACTGCTCGACGCGGGCGAGGCGGCGGATCTCCTGCTTGAGCGTCTGGGCGAGGTCGGGCATGGGCGGGTCCGCAGCATAAGCGGTGGTCGGGCAGGTGCCGCCAGGCGCGCCCTTCGAGGTGGTCGTACCAGCCCAGCGATCGCCCGCAATCCGGGCCGGCCCAACTCATGCTCGGCTCGTGTTCGAGCCAGATGTCGACGTGACCGTCGTCCACGTTCATCTCCACGTTTTTGACCATCCAGGGCTTATCGAGGCCCAGGATCCGCTGACAAAGCTCGGTGTCTCGCATCGGCACGCTCCTTGGCGTACCTTTTTACGTCAACGTGAGCACCTCCGACAATGTCCGAGGAGCCTTTGAATTTCGCCTCCGACAGGCCCTCAGCGAAGGTGCTGCGGCGGGGGCGGGCCTCGATGCCAGTGGCCATGGCCGGCATGCCAGTGACGATCGTTCGCCTCGTCGTACTCCCATGGCTCGGGCGTGTCCGCGGGTGCATTTGAAGGCTGCCAACCAAGGCCGGACAGGTCCAGGGCCGGGCCTTGCGGTCGCTCAGGCGGTTCATCCGTCGGTGGCGAGGCCTGCGACTGCCGGTGCTGCGGCGGAGGCGGCCCATGGTGCCAATGGCCATGGCCGGCATGCCAGTGGCGGTTGTTGGCCTCGTCGTAGTACCACGGGTCGGGCGTGTCCGCCGTGATGGATCCCGCGTAATACGCCAGCGAGCCGACGAGCAACAGTCCGCTGAGCACCACGAGTCCGATCACCAGCGGCAGGCGTCGGCGCGGCGCGGGTTGCTGTTCCGAAAAGGTGGTCATCATGTACCGGCAACAGCGCTTGAACTTCTTGCCGCTTCCGCAGGGACACGGCGCGTTGCGGCCGGGCATCGGCTGGTTGGACTTTGCCATGGAGGCGCTCGCTGTTAGTGATTTCTCACTGCTTCGCTGGCTTCCGAGAGCAGGCTGTGATACTCATCTACGTTCATATAGCCGGGGCGGGTCCGTACAGGTTCGCCGGTTGGCGTCGCGATCACGGTCGTGGGGAGGCCGGTAATCCCGAATGCTTGCGCCAGCGGCCGGTGCCGGTCAACGTCGACTTTCACCGCGACGAAATCCCGCAGGCGCTGTTGAACGGACTCGTCGGCGAGCGTGGTCTGCTCCATGTGTTGGCAGATGCCGCACCACTGGGCGTAGAAATCGAGCAGAAGCGGCTTGCCCTCCTTTTCGGCACGGGCGAAGGCGGCTTCCGGCTGACGGGCCCACACCCCCTCGCTCAGCGATTCGGCGTCAGTCCCGGCCGCATCTTCGGCCCCGCCTGGCCACTGGACGCCGACCCACGCGGCGAGCGTTAGCGCCAAAAGGGCTGCCAGCACACCTGTTCGCCATTTTCGTGTCATGGTGCCTCTCCTGATCGAACCAGTGGTCATCGCCCCGGTGGCGGGGCCTGTCCAAGTTGTTCGTCGCCGAGGCCACGGAGGCCTTACACACGTCCGGGTGTGATGCGGCAAATGGTTGCTGGGCTGTCGAAGCGAGTCGTGGGCGCGTAAAAAGTGACGAGGCGCCTGTCAGGAACGCGAGCGGCGAGCGACACAAGGTCCGGGTGTCGACTGGACGCTTGGGATGATGATCACCTGCAAACGTGCGGCCGATCTGCTCTGCCAGGGTTTGGATCGGCCGCTGTCGTGCTGGCAGCGATGGCAACTGCGCGTGCACCTGTGGATGTGTCGGCCGTGCGCCGCGTTCGCCAGGCAGAACGAGGTCATTCTCGACTTGATCGCACACCGGTTTCAGGAGGTGGAGCCGGGGCAGCAATCGGATCCCCAGCTTGAGCGATTGTCGCGCGAGGCGTGCGAGCGCCTGAAGCGACGGCTACGCGAGGCCACCGACGGCCACGGACGTGAAGCCGCAAGACCTGACGAACATCCCCGAGACCAAGGAGAGTCGGCATGATCAACCAACTCCCGGATCACCAGGTTGCGACGG
>SKPT01000611.1 GCA_007119405.1 Phycisphaeraceae bacterium | reverse complement strand
GGGCGAGGGTCGGAGGCGCTGGCAAAGCGGTGACCCCCCCCTTTGCCGGAGGGGGGGGAATCTGTACAATCGCTTTCGAGCCGATCATGCGACTTGTCCGACAATGCGGATAACAACGTCCCGATCTGAGACACGAACGTGAGTGAGCGGCGCCCCACGAACCCTGTCCCGGCCGGCCGACTCCGCAGCCTTTTTCATGGTGTTGGCGCGCTGACCCTGGCCGCGGCGGTGCTGGGCGGGATGTTCGCCGGCATGTCCGCGTACACCTTCAGCTACGGCGACGGGCACAGCTACTTTTCCGAGGATCCGCGCTCCTGCATCAACTGCCACGTCATGGAGGACCACTTCGACTCCTGGGTGGCGTCCAGCCACGCGCACGTCGCCTCGTGCACCGACTGCCACATGCCCAGCGAGAAGATCCACGGGCTGATCGCCAAGGCGGACAACGGCTTCTTTCATTCGTGGGAGTTCACGTTTCAGACCTTCCAGGAGCCGATCCGGATCAAGCCGCGCAACCGTCGCATCGTCCAGAACTCGTGCCTGGACTGCCACAGCGACTTTGTCCACGAGATGAAGCCCATTGAGCGCGGGGGGGAGATGATGTCCTGCATCCACTGTCACGCCGACGTCGGCCACGCCCAGTGGCGCCGGCCGTAGAACCAGCCACAAATGAACACGAATAAACACAACCAGAAGGACCCTCGACCGCCAGGCCGCTCGCGGCTTCGCGAAACCCACCGCGTGCCTCGGATCGACCGACCCCAGGAACCCCACGTGCACCAGACACCCACACAATCGCCTCTCCCATCCGTGTGCATCCGTGTGCTATTCTCCCTCTGACGGAGCGCAACCATGCCCGCTGAATCCCCTGGCCGCACGCGCAAGACGGTGATCCTCGTCGGGGTTGTGGTGGTTTTCGCCGTGGGTACTTTCCTCGCCGCGGCGCTGCTGACGAACATATTCGAGCGCAAGACCGAGGCGCGGAACCCGTACGTCATCTTCGTCGAGCTCGACGAGGACACGACGGACCCGGCCGCGTGGGCGGTGAACTTTCCGCGCCAGTACGAAGGGTTCATGCGCACCACCGACCACGAGCGCACGCGCTACGGCGGGTCGGACGCGATCCCGAAGCAGAAGCTGGATGAGGATCCCTGGCTGCGGCTGATGTGGGCGGGGTACGCGTTCAGCCTGGATTACCGCGAGGCCCGGGGCCACGCGTACATGCTCCAGGACCAGGATCACACGCTGCGTGTGCTGGAGCGGCCGCAGCCCGGGGCGTGCCTGCACTGCCACAGCTCGGTCATGCCGGCCTACCGGCACCTGGGCGACGGGGACGTGATGGAGGGCTTCCGCCAGCTCAGCGCGATGCCGTGGGAGGAGGCGCGCTGGATCACGGACGACGAGGGCGAGCACCTGATCCAGCATCCGGGCAACTGCGTCGACTGCCACGATCCGGACACGCTCGCGCTGCGCGTGACGCGGCCGGCGTTCAAGGTGGGGATCGCCGAGTACATGAAGCACGTTCACGGCGTCGAGGACTACGACGTCAACCGCGACGCCACGCGGCAGCAGATGCGCACGTTCGCGTGCGCCCAGTGCCACGTGGAGTACTACTTCGAGCCCGAGTTCAACATGGTCACGTACCCCTGGGCCAAGGGTCTGCGCGTCGAGCAGCAGGAGGCGTACTACGACGAGATCGACTTCGACGACTGGACGCACGAGATCACGGGCGGCGGCATGCTCAAGGCCCAGCACCCGGAGTTCGAGCTGTTCATGCAGGGCAGTCATGCCAGGGCGGGCGTCTCGTGCTCGGACTGCCACATGCCCTACAAGCGCGAGGGGGCGATGAAGGTGAGCGAGCACCACGTGCGCAGCCCGCTGCTGGACATCGCGGCGTCGTGCCAGACGTGCCACAACGTGGCCGAGGATGAGCTGCTGGCCCGGGTGCACACGATCCAGGACCGGACGCGGGAGCTGATCGACCGCTCGTCCGATGCCCTAGTCGCGTTGATCGAGACGATCGTCGCGGCCCAGGAGGCCGGCGCGACCGAGGAAGCCCTGGCCGAGGCGTTGCGGATGCAGCGTCGGGCGCAGTGGCGTATCGACTGGGTGTACTCGGAGAACTCGATGGGTTTCCACGCGCCGCAGGAGAGCGCCCGGATCCTGGCCGAGGCGATGGACTACGCGCGGCAGGGGCAGGTGCTGGCGCACCAGGCGGCGCCGGACCTGGAGCGTCGGCCTGTTGAGCCGCCGGAGATCGAGACCGCCACGCCCACGGAGGAGGCGCCGCCGGGCCCCTATCGCCACCCGCGTGAGTAGCAGGCCGGCCGGGGCTGTGCCGACGGCCGCATCACCGCAAGCGGAGGATCGTCCCCGTGGGTTCGGCCGCGTCTGCCCACTTTCCATCGGACTTTTCCGTGTACGACCGCGCCTTCTTTCACGACCGCCTGGCCCGCCTCCTGACCGGCTGGTACGACAGCCTGATCGGCACCTCCGACAGCCTGGCCGTGTGGGAGACGGGGCAGGGGGTGAAGCTCAACAACTTCGTCTCGCGATCGGGCAAGCAGTGCGATGGGGTGACCCGCATGCTCCCTGCGCTGGCCGCGTGGACCGTGCAACGCGGCGAGCCGACCCGCATTTCCCTGACGGACGGCCGGGAGATCGACCCGCGCCACATCATCACCAGCGCGCTGACGCACGGCACGGACCCGCACCACCGCGACTACTGGGATTACCGGCCGCGGGGCGGGCGCAACCAGCGGCAGGTGGAGTCCTCGCTGGTCGCCTTGTCACTCTGGCTTGCCCGGGACTGGCTTTTTGACCGGCTCACGAAGGAGCAGATCGCCAACATCCAGCAGTGGCTCGCCCTGTGCACGGCCAACACGCACCACTTCAACAACTGGTCGCTGTTCACGGCGGTGAACCACGCGGCCCGGGTTGCGCTGGCGGACCAGGGCTTCGAGGGCAGCCTCGAGGCCGTCCGCCGGGACCTGCTGATCGGCCACGATCTTTACCTGGCCGACGGCTGGATGTGGGACAGCCGCTACTCGGGGCTGGACTACTACAACTTCTGGGTCAACGGCTCGCACCACGCCTACCTCCGCGCCATGCTGCCGGACTGGGACAACCCGGTGCTGGAGCGCGCGCTGGCGAAGCTCGACGAGCGATGCGCCGACCTGCCCTACCTCATCGACGCCGGCGGGCGCAACGTGCTGTTCGGCCGGTCGCTGGCGTACCGGTGGGGCTGGCTGAGCGGACTCGTGGCCGCGCACTATCTCGGCCGCGCGCCGGTCGACCCGGGCCTGACGCGGGCGATGCTCGCGCGCAACCTGGACGCCTGGCTGGGGCGGGACACCCTGCACCGCGACGGCACGCTGCGCGAGCGCCTCACGGCCCGCGGCAGCGACGGCGGCCGGGACGGGTACATCAACTGCGGCCACCCGTACTGGGGGATGAAGACGTTTCTCTGCCTGGCGATGCCCGACGAGCACCCCTTCTGGGCCGGACCCGCACAGGAGCTGCCCATTGACCGCGGCGACTTCATCCGGCCGCGCCAGGGCCCCGGCTTCGTGATGCGCGGCCGGGCGGCCACCGGCGAGCTGCGCCTCTACAACCTGCGCAACCACGAGAACCACAGCGCGCTGTACCAGAAGTTGGTCTACTCGACACACTTTCCGTGCAATGCCGACACGAGCAAGCACCGCAGCCTCTTCGACAACCAGTTCGCGCTGCGCCTGGCCGACGGCGTCGTGGTGCGCCCGCGGGTGCAGGAGGTTGACGTCAACGACGGTCGCGTCATGCACCTGGTCTGGAGCTTCGCGGCGGGGGAGGGCTGCCTGGCGACCGTCGAGACCACGCTCACCGCCGAGGCCGAGTGCTACCACACGCAGCACCTCATCGAGCTCGAGGGCGATCCGCCCGGCGGGGCGACGTGGGTGGAAGGCGGCTTCGCCCTGCCGCTGGCGGGCGAGGAGCAACCCGCGGTCGGCGGCGAGGGCGACACCCGCTGGGCTCTCGCCCGCACGGGGGACAGCGCCATCGCCAGCACCGCGGTGGAAGGCTACGCGGCGGCGGAGCTCTGGCCCGACGAAGCGACGTGGTTGCAGGCCGAGGAGCGTGAGCCCAACATCATCGCCGGCCGGGCCGTGCACCATCTGCTCCGTGTCGCGCTGAGCGCCGGCCGCACGACGCTCGCGGCCCGCCACAGCGCGACGGGCGATGGCGCGGCGCTGATCCGATCGCTCGGGCCGCCGTGACGCCGGCCGGTGTCCGCATTGTGGGTTCATCATTCCGCATTGCTTATTACAATCCCGCGATGCACCCGGCTCGTCCTTCCGACCCGGGCACGCCCGGTGACATCTCGCGCGACCGGCTCAACTGGCTCATCGCCAGGCCCTACGTCCTCGCCGCGATCACGCTGATTGCCGGGCTCGCGCTCGGCCGCGCCGCGCCCCATGTCCTGCTGTGGATGGGCGTGGCGGCGGCCGGGCTGCTCGCCACCTGCGCGACGCTGGCGTGGAATCGCCCACGCCTGACCGCCGCGATGCTGATCGTGACCGGGCTGGGCCTGGCCGCGGCGTACCACGTCCTGGCGGTCGAGCATGTGCGGGGCGACCATATCGCCCACCACGTCACCGACGGGCGCCAGCTCGCCCAGGTCACGGGGCGTGTCGTCGGCGAGCTGTCCCACCCGCCGCGCGACGAGGCGGGGCTGCTGCGCTACAGCTACCGGCCCGACGTGACGCTCTTCGAGCTCGACGTCGACGGCGTCACCATCGCCGGCGAGCGGCGGTCGGCCAGCGGCACGCTGTCGGTCCGGATCAACCAGCACGAGCACCGGCTGCGCCACGGCCAGCGCATCGCGGCGACGGGCTGGCTCTACGAGGTCGCCCCGCCGGGCAACCCGGGGGCGTTCGACTACCGGGCGTACCTGGCGGGGCGCGGGATTCCGGGGCAGCTCAGCCTTCCCTCGGTACGCCACTGGCGTTGGCTGGACGACGCCCCCGGCACAGGGCGGGTCGCCGGCCTGGCCGGGCCGCGGTTGCGCGACGCGCGCTACGCGCTGCGCCACGCCATGCTCGACGGGCTGCGAGCGGGCATGAGCCCGGGCCCGCCGCTCGAGCTGCTCGAGGCGCTGCTTCTCGGCCAGCGCGGCGAAAGCTTCCGCGACACCTACGATCTGTTTCGCAACACCGGCCTGGCGCATCTCATGGCCATCTCCGGCGCTCACCTGGCGGTGCTGCTGGGCATCGTCTGGGGCCTGGCGCGCCTGACGGGCGTCCGGCCGAGCACCTGCGCCGTGATCGTGCTGGTGAGCCTGCTTGTCTACGCCTTTGCGCTGCCCGGGCGTGTGCCGATTCTCCGCGCGTCGACGATGGCGGCGGCCTTCTGCATCGCGTGGGCGATGGGGCGGGCCATGCCCGCGCTGGCGCTGCTGGCGATCGCCGCCATCGGGGTGCTGCTCTGGCGGCCCGAGGACGTGGCGTCGCCGGGGTTTCAGCTCAGCTTCGGCATTGTCGCGATGCTGATCCTGTTCACCCGGCGCGTCTCGACGGCGCTGTGGCCGTTGCGCGAGGCGGAGCACAGCCCGCCCATGCCGTGGCGCTGGCTGATTGCTCGGCGGATCGCGGACGTCACGGCCGTGAGCCTCGTTGCCGGCGCCACGGCGGTGCCGCTGGTGGCGTTTCACTTCGAGCTGGTCAACCCGTGGGCGGTGGTGCTGTCAGTGCTGGCGGTGCTGCCCTTTGCGGTGCTGCTGGGGATCGGGTATCTGAAGATGGTGGTGGGCCTGGCGGCGCCGGCGGCGAGCCAGTGGCTGGCGCCGCTGACCGAGGCGGGTGCGGGCATCGCGCTGGGGCTGGTGGAGGCGGCCGCGCGCTGGCCCGGGGCGGCGCTGGAGCTGGCCCGGCCGGCTTCGCCGCTGTGGGCGGTGGGCGCGCTGGCCGTTGTCCTCGCGTTCTTCGCCGGGCAGTTCCGCCACCGATTTGCCGCCCTCGTGGCCGCGCTGGCGATCCTGACCGGCTGGGGGGTGCTCCACGACCGGCCGCACCTGCTGGCCGGGGTTGCGCGTTCGTCCCCTGCGCTGGAGCTGCGCAGCTTCGCCGTCGGGCACGGGTCGGCCCATCTGATCAGCGTTGATGGCGAGCACATCCTCTGGGACGCCGGCTCGCACTCCTTCCCGGAGGCGGGGCAGCGGACGATCGTGCCCGGCCTGCGGCGCCTCGGCGTGCGCAGGCTCGAGGCGATCTTCGTGACCCACGCGCACGTCGACCACTACAACGCCATCCCCGCGATCATCGAGGCGGTGGAGGTCCGGCGCGTGGTGGTGCCCCCGCACGTGCTCGAGCTCGCGCGCGATCAGCCGGGTGGCCCGGTGGCGATGCTGATCGACATCCTCGACGAGGCCGGCGTGCCCGTGGAAGTCGCGACGCGCCACTGGCGGACGAGCGTGGGCGGAGCGGGCATGGAGATCCTCTGGCCGCCGAGCCGCGACCCGCCGGCGCGCGTCAACGACGCCAGCCTCGTGGCCCGGGTTCGCGTGGCCGGGCGCAGCGTGCTCATGACCGGCGACATCCAGCGCGGGGCGATCACGCGGCTGCTGGAGCTCGGCGACGATCTGGCGGCGGACGTGATGGAGCTGCCGCACCACGGCGAGCACTCGGGCCAGGCGGTCGCACTGGTCCACCGGGTGGGCCCGGCGGTGATCGTCCAGTCATGCTCGGCCGGGCAGTACCGCGACGACCGCTGGGCCGACAGCCTCAACGACATGGCCTACCCCCCGGCGCGCCTGGTGACCAGCCGCGACGGCAAGGCGACCGTCACCATTGAACGGGACGGGCACCTGCGGTGGCGCGGGTTCCGCGGCCGCGCCGGCGCCGAGGCGTTGGAGGTGGCCGAGTGAGATTAATGACCTTTGAATGGTTCGCTTCACCACAGGTTGGCGTCGCTCAGGGGGCCACACAACGCCGTGAACTTCCGTTGTAGGGTGGGTAGAGCGAAGCGAAACCCACCAGCTTGGTCGAGGATCCACGACGTTCGTGGTGGGTTTCGCTTCGCTCTACCCACCCTACATCAGCGCCGCCACGCGTGAAGCTCACGGCGTTGGGTGCCACGGCTTGACCGCGAAGCGGCAAGCCGTGCGATCGTCGGCGAACGCACGGCTTGCCCGTTGGGACAAGCCGTGGCACCCGGGCGGGCGAGGCGAAATCAACCGTTCAAACGTCATTAACAGCCGTTAAGCTGCGATCGGTCCGCCATGGATCGCTCCCCGGCATTTCCGGAAGAATCTCTCGCTGAAATGCCGGTTAACATTGCTGGCGGAGGGGGTCGGCGAGAATTCTGCCGGCGAACTTTGCTAAGCTCGGGCGACGTGGGAAATCGACATTGAAAGGAGCAGTCATGCGTCCCGAATCGTTCGCGTTCTTCAAGCAGCTCATGGCCACGACGAGCCCCAGCGGCTTCGAGGCCCCGGGCCAGAAGGTCTGGTGCGAGTACGCCCGGCAGTTCGCCGACGAGGTGCGGACCGACGCGTACGGCAACGCGGTGGCGATCGTCAACGGCCAGGGCGACCCGAAGATCGTCCTTGACGGGCACAGCGACGAGCTGGGGATGATGGTCAAGTACATCGACGACAAGGGGTTTATCTACGTCCAGCGCATCGGCGGGGTGGACCCGGCGCTGGTGCGGGGCAAGCGTGTGGACATCCACGCCAAGGACGGGCCGGTGCGCGGCGTCATCGGGGCCACGGCCATCCACCTGCAGCCGCGCGAGGGTGAGAAGAAGGCGCCCAAGTGGCCGGAGATCTTTCTGGACATCGGCGCTGCGGACGCCGAGGCGGCGAAGCAGCGGGTGTCGGTGGGCGACCCGGTGACGTTCGTCGAGGGCTTCGAGATGATCGGCGAGCACGTGGGCGTGGCGCGGGCGTTCGACAACCGCGTGGGCACCTGGTGCGCGGTCGAGGCGCTGCGCCTGGCGGCGGAGAAGCGGGACGGGCTCAAGTGCGCGGTGTACGCCTGCTCGAGCGTGATGGAGGAGATCGGCGGGGCGGGCGCGGCCATGAACGCCGCCAACCTCAAGCCCGACGCGGCGATCGTGGTGGACGTGACGCACGCCACCGACACGCCCGGGGTGGACATGAAGGAGCATGGGCAGATCAAGATGGGCCAGGGCCCGACGCTGTCCTTCGGCCGGGAGAACCACCCCGCGGTCAACGAGCTGCTGATCGCGGCCGCGGCGGACGAGGACATACCGATCCAGCGTGAGGCGTTCGGGCTGGCGGGGGGGACCAATGCCCTGTCGTACTACAGCAAGGAGGGGGGCATTCCGAGCGCGGTGGTGGGGCTGCCGAACCGGTACATGCACACGACGGTGGAGATGATCGACCTGCGCGACATGGAGCGCATCGCCGAGCTGCTTTCGGCGGCGGTGGTGCGCGTCACGAGCGGGCAGCGATTCAAGGTGGCGGTGTAGCGCGGCGTGGGCGTGGGGCCGGGGCGGGCGATGTCTCGCGCCATGATCCTTGCGCGGGTGGACCGGTCGGCGTGGCGGCGGCATGGTTGACCGGCGCCAGGCCGGGGGTAGGTTAGGGTACCCCCCGCAGTTTTTCGAGGTCGACATGCCCACCCCAACCCTGACCCTTGACGCCCGCGAGCACAATTTCACGGAGGATGACCAGGCGATCGCCATCACGTCGGTGGTTCTTCGCGGGCGGACGCTCTGGTGCGGGCTGACGGGCGGTCGTCACTGCCTGGTGCCGTTCGATGTCGACACGGGGGGATTCGGTCAGGCGGTGGACATTTTCCCGTGGGCGGACGACACGCCGCAGATGGTTCTGCGCAAGATCCACAACGCGCTGAACCTGCTCGACGACGGGCGGCTGGCGATCGGCGAGGGGATTCTGTTCGGGTGGGACGGGATTCCCTTCGAGATGGGACGGCTGACGGACAACGACCTGATGGCCAAGCGTCGCGCCGCGGCCGGCGCCCCGCCGCTTTCGCCGCAGCGCGTGGCGCCGACGGATCTGGCCAGCTTCGACATGCGCTGGATGGCGGGCGGTCGGCTGCTGACCTACGCCCCGGAGACCGGCGAAAGCGACGTGATCGGCAAGGTTGCCCGGTTCAACTACGTCCAGTCGATGATCGTGAACCCCGTGACGCACCAGGGCTTCGGGCACACGCTGGGGGACTGTCACTTTTTCGTGGCGGATTTCAACGCGCGGAGCGTGGAGGATCACGGCAAGATCTCGAATTTCGCGTTCCACAACCTCTGCATCGCGCCGGACGGGGTGCTCTGGGGGGCGTGGACGGACCGCGACCAGCGTGGCAAACTGCGCGTGCTGCGCTACGACCCGGCGAAGGGGTACCTGGAGCGCCTGCCGCAGGCGTTTCTGGATGATCCGGGGCCGCGCGTGCAGGGCAACGTGGGGATCGACGCCTGGCTGGTGCATTCGAGCGGGGCGATGTACTTTGGCATCGCGGGCACGGGCGTGCTGTACCGTTTCGATCCGGAGACCTTCGCCGTGCAGGAGATCGGGCTCATTGGGGAGGGCGGCCGCGTCACGACGCTGGACGAGGACGATCGCGGGCGCATCATCTACACGGCCGGGTTTCCGCTGATGCACGTGGGGCGGTATGACCCGTCCAGCGGGCGGATCGAGGACTTCGGCCCGGTCAGCGACCGGTACGAGCGGATCTACTTCCACGGCAGCGCGTACGTGGACGACCGGCTCTACCTGGCCGACACGGACAGCGGCATCGCGACGCTGTGGGAGGTGGCCCTGCCGACCTGAGCGAGTCTCAACGGGTGATTCTTCCGAGGGCTTCGGGACAGGTGGGGGGGGCGCGGCGATTGACACGGCGCGGGCACACAGGGCGATCGCTGGTTCCGGGCTTCTGGCGGCTCGGCTCGGCAGGCGGATCGCGCGCTGTGAGGAGCTGGCGAGCGAGGTGACGGCCGCGCTTCAGCGATAAGCTGGGAACGATGGCCAAGGTTGTGCAGAAAGCGCTGGGTTTGCTGACCCTTCTGGCGGAGGAGCCGGATCGGCCGCTGTCGCTGGACGAGGTGATGCAGCGCAGCGGCATCGCCCGGCCGACGTGCGCCCGTCTGCTGGAGGATCTGCGCGCCGCCGGTTATGCCGAGCACGTGCCGAAGCGTCGGGGTTACCGCCTGGGGCCGATGTCGTTTCAGATGAGTCGTCGGACGAATTACCGCCACGGGCTGATCGACGTGGCCGAGCCGATCCTCCGTCGCTGCGCCGACGCGGCCGAGGCGTCCGTCACGCTCTCGACGCTGCATCGGCGCCGGCGCTATGTGCTGCTGCACATCAACGGCAACCCGGGATTCGAGATCAAGACGGACCGGCCGTATTTCGAGGACCTGTACGACACGCCGACGGGGCGGGTGCTGTTGGCGCACACGGCCAGCTCGGAGGTCGATGCCTACATCAAGGCGCACGGCATGCCCCGGCAGCGGTGGAAAGGCATCCGGACGCGGCGGGCGCTGGACCAGGCGCTGGGGGAGGTGCGTCGCCGCGGCCACGATGTGGACAACTACGGCGACAAGATGACGATCGTGGCCTACCCCGTGTGGGATGGTGACCTGGTGGTGGCGGCGATTGGCGCGGCGGTGCCGCTGGGTCAGTTCGTCAAGCCGCGCAGCGAAGTGATTCAGCGGGCGGCCGCCCAGGCGGCGCGGGAATTGTCCGAGCAGCTCAGCGCCCGCCAGCCGCCGAGCATCCGCCGGCCGCGGCCGGCGGGGCCGCGCGTCGCGCGATAGGGCGGCTGTGTGGGCAAACGCACGGCTTGCCCTTCCGGACAAGCCGTGGCACCCAACGCCGTGAACTATTGATGTAGGGTGGGTAGAGCGCAGCGAAACCCACCAGTCTTGCCTTGGATCTACGAGCATCGTGGTGGGTTTCGCTTCGCTCTACCCACCCTACATTAGCGACGCCGCCGAATAGTTCACGGCGTTGCGTGGCACCCCAGGGCTTGAGCGTCAAGGCGTCCAATCAAAGGTCAGGAGATGGTTGCCGGACGGCATCGTGTGATTGGGTCATCCACGGTGGGTTGCACACAGCAGCCTTCGGCATGCCGTATGGCACCGGCGGGACGACTTGTCGCCCCCGCGCTTACTGCCGTTCGTGGGGGTGGAAGCGGTCAAGGTCGACGAGCGAGGGGTCGGCGGCGAGGCGTTCGACGTGGCCGTCCATCATGAGGAAGTTGCCTGTGAGGCCGGGGTGGCGGAACATGTAGTAGCCGGTGCCGCCATGCTGGTGGGTGCTGGGTCGGCCGGGGGTGAGCAGGTCCATGGCGGTGCGGTCGTTGGGGTGGTTCCAGGCGTCGGGGGTGCCTGGGGTGGCGGATTCGAGCACCATGAGCTGCCGCGCGGTCTGGCTGAACTCGCTGATGCGTGTGCCGAGGGTAGCGTTGAGCCAGACGCTGGTGTTGGCGAAGGCGCCGGTGCGGAATGGGCTGCCCAACAGGCCGGGGCCGCCGTCGGTGAAGCTGTCGCCGTCCGGCTCCCAGCGGCGTCCGCCCTGGGCCCAGGCGTTGCCGGCATAGAAGGCGCGCCACCTGAAGTCGACGTGGGGGCCGAAGTTGCCGATTTCCGGGCAGTTGATGCCGCCGGGCACGGTGCCGATCTGGTTGTCCAGATGGGGGCTGCTGAACCACTTCTGGATCGGCTCCATGAACTCATCGAAGGTGCGGAGCTCGTGGTTCCAGATGAAATGGTTGAGGAACAGGTGAAAGCCGGCGGTGTTGGCGCCGTTGGCGCGGGCGAAGCCCGGGCCGCGGTCGTCGTGGTCCAGCGAGAAGTTGTGCCACGCCTGGCCGATCTGCCGCATGGCCGCCGAGCACTGGATCGCCCGCGCCGTCGAGCGGGCGGCGCTGAGCGCCGGCAGGAGGATCGAGACCAGCAGGGCGATGATGGAGATGACGACCAGCAGTTCGATCAGGGTAAAGCCGTGGGTACGCTTCATGAACGAAACTCCCTGTTGATGCGCCGCCGCGGCATCGGGGGGTGATTGTGTTGTC
>SKPT01000329.1 GCA_007119405.1 Phycisphaeraceae bacterium | reverse complement strand
AGGCCGGACCCGCTTCCACCGCCAAATCGCCATCGCCGTCGCCGGATAAGGCCGGCTGATCACGCTTCCAACGCGCCGGGATGAATCAGAATGGCCTCAAAGGCCTCAAGCTCGTCGACGTTCAGCGTAAGCGTGCCCGACTCCCAATGGTGCTCGCATGGCCGGGCCGCACGCAGGCAGTGCACCTTGGCCGGCGGGCTCGCCAAAGGCAACTCGACCGAAAGCCCGCGCAGGCGCGGCGGCTCGTAAAACGTGTTGCCGAAGTGCCCGGCCCCGTTGACCAGATGCACCAGCATCGCCCCCGTCTGCACGTCGGCCATTACCGTCACTTCCACCATCGGCGGCAGATCGCCGCCGACGGGCGTGACGCCAGCGACCTGCCGCAGCAAATCACCGATGAAGGCGAACGTGTTCGGGTAGCCCTGAGCGTGGAACAACTGCCCCGGCCACCACGGCACATAAATGCCGCGGCCCCGCCCGTGCCGGCGCACCACGTAGCCCGGGTGATTGCTGGTAAGGGTGGTGTAGCAGCGCTCCGGCGGGCCGAAGGGCTGTGGCGGAACCACGCGCAGCGCCGGGAGCGCCGCGTCGTCGTAGGCGGCGACGACGTAGCGATCGCCGACGTTCAGCAGGTCGATGTCCGTCAACGTGGGAAACGCCTGCTTGTCGTCTATCGCCAGGTACGCCGAGCGCATGTCGTCGCGCACCAGCAACTCGTCGCGCAGGCCGAGGCATTGCAGCGGTGGCGCGTCACGTGGCTCAAGATCCTCGTTGCGGACAGCCGGCCGTCCGCTGGCGATGACCACGCCGCGCTGCTCGACGTAGTCGTCAATGCGCCGGGCCAGATCAACGCTCATCGCCTGCTGGTCGGGCAGGATCACGAGATGGTAGCGCGCCCAGTCCGCGTCATCGGGCCCATGCACGACCGGCGTGTCAAAGAGGTGGTGATGCTCGGCGAGGAAGCGGAACCAGCCACGAAACTCGGCCCCGTTCATGTGCGGGCCGCGCAGCAGGGCGATGTTCGCCTGCGGGCGCATGCCGCGGTACGCCTGCTCGTGCCGGGCGTGGTACTTGAACATGTCGCGCACGGGGGCGAAGCCGGAGCGGTCGGCGTGGTTATCCAGCCGGCCGATGAGGTAGTAGTCCAGTGCCCCGCCGTTGGCCAGGCTCTGCGCCAGGCGCAGGCGCTGCTGCGCGGGGGCGACGGCCGCATGGCGCAGGGGGAAGTCGATGAAGTCGACGCTCGTGTTGCTGGCGACCATCGCCGGGTGGCTGGCGACGGCCCAGCGTGTGTTGTCCGACCCGCTGTAGGGCCAACGCGGCAGGGGCCGATCCAGCGCGGTGTTGGACTCCTGCCGAATGAACCCACGTCCGGCGTGGCGATGGTTGGCGATGCACAGCCCCGGCCAGCGCTCGTTGAGAAAGTCGTACACCTTGCGCTCGTGCTCGGCGCGCGCCCGCTGCTGGAAGCGCAGGTAGTCCCGCCAGGCCGGGTCGTCGACGTCGCGCCGCAAGGGAATCCCGCGTCCAAACATCTGCATAAAACGGCGTTGGCACGCCTGGCAGTGGCATGGGCCGTAGTCGTTGCCGCTGTAGTCGCGCGAGACGAACCCGCCCATGTTGAAGAACACGCCGTCGAAGGGCAGGGCGGTGAACAGCTCGTCGAGGATGCGCAGGGCACGGTGTTGCTGGTAGTCGCTGTTGATGCACACGTGCACATCCCCGTTGTAGTCGACGATGCCCCCCTCGCGCGTGCGGTAGGCCCATTGCGGATGCTGCTCGTAGATCGGCCGGCGGACCTTGGAAAAGTCGGTGCGGGCGATGACGCGGATGTCCGCGGCGTGGCAGGCGTCGAGGATGTCCGCCAGGCTGTCGCCGGTCAGAAACAGGCTCTGGTAATGCTCGGGCACCTGCGTCGGATAGCTGGCGATGATGCCCGCGGCGTTGATCATCAGAACGTTGGCCGTGAACGATTGCAGGTCCGCCACGACCTGCTCGGCGCGGATGTCGGCCATGTCCACCTCGCGCAGGTTGGTCTGGATCATCCGCCAGGGTCTGTCGATCCACCAGTCAGCCATGTTCATCTCCCGGTGCCCGGCAGGCCTGCAACACCATCGCCTGCGCACGCCTCATCACAACGACCGCCCGCGCAACTTGTCAACGCGCCGGCTGATCATCCTGGCCAACTCCTCCAGGCGATGCAGCAACGGCTGCGCCACGGCCGCCGGCAAGTGGCCGCGATCCGTCAGCCAACGCAGGTCCTCGCACGCGGCCCAGGCGGCGTCCAGCGCCTTGAGGCAGTAGACGATCTGCCCGCCGATCATCTCCGGATCATCGCCCAGGGCATGTCCGCCGGCGAGCTTGGCGCCGGGAAGCATGGCGTTGCTCAGCACCGCCTCCAGGCGCTCGTCGGCCTCGTCGCCACCGTCCACGTCGGCGGCCTTGCCGTATGGCCGCAGGGCCGTGAGCACCTCCACCGCCACCGCCCGGGCCAGGACGTAAACAGGTGTCGCCTCAAGCTCGTGATCCAGCTCACCCACGTCGCCGGCATCGCACTGCACGTCCTCGGCGGCGACCCACTCCGGGTGCGACGTGTCATCCTCGGCCTCAAGCTCCGGCCAGCCCATCTCCCGGGCGATCAGGGCCTCGGCGTCAGGGTGGTCCTCGAGCGTCTCCAGCAACTCCTGGTAGCGCGCCGCCCGCGCCTCGCTGCGCTGGATAAAGCGCGCCCACCGCTGCTCGCTCCACGGGCTGGCATCGTCGCCGGGCATCGACGCCCATTGTCGCCGGTTCGTCGGCGCCGGGCAACGGGCGCATCAGCGCACGTCGGCGGCCCGCAGATGCATCACCAAGCCATGCGCATGGCCCGGCACCACCGTCGGGGGGAAACCGAATGTGACGCCATACCGGCGGGATCGTCCTGCGCAGCCCAAACCGGCCCGCCACACAGTCATCCGCGTTCAGCCGGGATCCGCACTGGCAAAACCACCAGCGGATTCGAGATGACGCGAAGTTTGCGCCGCCACACACCGCCGCCCGCTGCGATCACATCGGCCGTCTGCGCCACGAGCTGCGGCCCAAGGGAAGGCCTTGGCCCGTCTCGCCACCCGAACCCGCCGCGCTGCGCTGATCGAGGAGAGTGAGCGGCTGGCAATTCTACGTGAGCGGGGCTGAGCCGCTGATCGAGCCTCACCACGCTGTACCACCCATACCCGGTCGCTGATGGTCACGTCATTCTCCACGTGCACCATCCGCCCACCGACTCGTCCGCGGCCACGCGACGTGCTTTT
>SKPT01000610.1 GCA_007119405.1 Phycisphaeraceae bacterium | reverse complement strand
GCCGGACCCGCAAGGCGGTCCCCGGCTCGCGGCCGGCGAGCATCACCGCGCCGTGCTCTTCCAGGGCTCCCAAGGCATCGCCATCAACGAAATTGCGCTTCATCACGGCTGCCTGCAAATGCCAATCGAGCGCCGATCTTGTCGACCCTCGCCTCTTGCTGTCGAGATTCAGTCTCAACGCATAGGCAGCTTAGCGGTGCAGCAGGCCAGCGTCAAACCGCGCGATGGGGGAACTTGTTTGCGTCGGCGAGTCGTCTGCCAAAGGCCTGAAATGGTCGCGGATTTTCAAATCGGTATCAGATGTTTTCAAGTTCAGCGGTCAGGTCCGTGACCACCGCACGGGCGTCGCCCAGGATCATGCCACAGTTGTCGTAGAAGTACAGTTCGTTCTCCACGCCGGCGAAGCCCGCCCCGAGCGACCGCTTGATGACGAAGACCGTCCGGGCCTTGTCCACGTCGAGGATGGGCATGCCATAGATGGGCGAACTCTCGAGGTGCCGGGCGGCGGGGTTGGTTACGTCATTGGCGCCGATGACCAGCGCCACGTCCGTGCGCTCGAACTCGGGGTTGCCCTGGTCGAGGTCGAGCAATTGCTCGTAGGGGATGCCCGCCTCGGCCAGCAGCACGTTCATGTGCCCGGGCATGCGGCCGGCGACCGGGTGGATCGCGTAGCGGACCGTCACGCCCCGTCGGGCAAGCTCGGCCGCCAGCGACTTGACCGCGTGCTGCGCCTGCGCCACCGCCATGCCGTAGCCGGGCACGATGATGACCTGTTGCGCCGCTTCCATGACCATGGCGGCGTCCTCAGGGGTGAACGTGTGGACCTGCCCGCCTTGATTGCCCGGGCCGGCAGCCACCGCCCCGCCGACGCCGCCAAAGAGTACATTGGCCAAAGAGCGGTTCATCGCCTTGCACATGATCTGCGTGAGGATCAGGCCCGACGCCCCGACGAGCGAGCCGGTGATGATCAGCACATGGCTGTTGAGCACGAACCCCACCATCGCCGCCGCGAGTCCCGAGTAGCTGTTGAGCAGCGCGACGACCACGGGCATGTCCGCCCCGCCGATGCCGATGACCAACAGCACGCCGAGCACGAGTGCGAAAGCACCGATCGCCACGACCAGCCACACGTTGTCCGGTTGCAGCGTCAGCAGGCCCGCCATCACCACCGCGCCGACGAGCAGGGCGGCGATGAGCACCTTCTGGCCGGCGAAGCGTACCGGCCGGGAAGGCACCAGTTTCAGCTCCTGGAGTTTGGCGAACGCCACGAGCGAGCCGGTGAATGTTACCCCGCCGATCAGCATCGCCAGCGCGGTGGCAAGCAGCGCGTCGACGCGGTGCGACGCCTGGCCAAGGCTGAGCAGGTAGTCCGCGCTGGCCACCAGGAGCGACGCCACGCCGCCGAAGCCGTTGAGCAGGCCCACCATCTGCGGCATGCCGGTCATGGGCACGCGCAGCGCCAGCACCAGCCCGATCGCGCCGCCGATGGCCATGGCCGCCAACACCCAGATCACGCCGGCGAGCCGATCTGGGGTTACGAGCATCAACGTGACCGCCGCCGCGACGAGCATTCCCACCGCCGAGAGCATGTTGCCCCGCGCCGCGGTGCGCACGTTCGCCATCAGCTTCAACCCGAAGATGAACAGCACCGCCACCAGCAGGTAGAGCAACTCGGCGGCGTCGGCGCTGAGAAGGGCCAGGCTTGTCACCGGGGCGAGGTTACAGGTGGTCTCAACCAATGCATTGACTCTGTGCGTCTGTGTCTACTTCGAATCGTCGGCGGGGCGCTGGCCGGGCCGATCCTTGAACATGCCCAGCATCCGGTGCGTGACGACGTATCCGCCCACCACGTTGATGCTCGCGAACACGACGGCGATCACTCCCAGCGCCGTGGCCAGGGCTTGGGCCTGCCCTGCCAGCGCCGCCGTCAACGCCCCGACGATCGTGATCCCGCTGATGGCATTGGAGCCGGACATCAACGGCGTGTGCAGTTGCGAGGGCACCTTGCGAATCACCTCGAACCCGATGAACACCGCCAGCACGAACACCACGATGCTGATGATCAGCGGGTTCAGCTCTTCCGCATAGCTCAGGCAAAGGCTCATGAAATCGGGCTCCGGTTCAGGGGCGGGCTTCGCGTGCCTGACACAGGCGCTCGTGGCGAATCGCGGCTTCGTGCGTGATGCAGGCGCTGGCCTGGATCTCGTCGTCCAGGTTCACGCGCAACGATGCCTCGGCGTCCGTGATCGCTTCGAGCAGCGCGTGCATGTTGTGGGCAAAGCACAGGCTCGCGTCGCGCGGCACGAGCGCCGGCAGGTTCAGCGTGCCGACGATCTGCGCGGCGTTGGCGGTGACGTGAATCTCGCCCGGCCGCGTCGCCTGGCAGTTGCCTCGCCCGTGACGCGGATCGGCCGCCAGGTCCACCAGGACCGAGCCCGGCTGCATCTGCTCGACCACCGACGTCGGCACCAACAACGGCGGGGCGGCGCCCAACACCGCCGCCGTACAGATCACAATGTCCGCCGCCGTGACTGTTCGCGCCATGAGCTCCGCCTGGCGCTGCTGCTGACGCTCGGACTGCTCGCGGGCGTAGCCGCCGTGAGTCTCGGCGTCAGCGGCCGGCTCATCGTTCAACTGAACGAAACGCGCCCCGAGCGACTGCACCTGCTCACGCGTCGCCGCCCGCACGTCGTACGCGTCGACCACCGCGCCCAGCCGCCTGGCCGTGGCGATCGCCTGCAAACCCGCCACGCCCGCGCCGATCACCAGCACCCGCGCCGGCGAAATCGTCCCCGCCGGGGTGATCATCATCGGCAGCACGCCCCGGCCCCGTTCCGCCGCCATGATCACCGCCTTGTAGCCGGCAATGCTCGCCTGGCTCGACAGCACGTCCATCGACTGCGCCCGGCTGATCCGCGGAATCAACTCCATCGCGAACGCCGTGATGCCCCCGTCACGCAGCGCCTCGACCAGTTCCAGGTTCGTCGACGCCCCCAGCACACCCGCCAGCAACGCCCCGCCGCGCATCCACCGCACCTGCTCCAGCCGCGGGGCGTGGACCACCAGCACCGCGTCCGCCTCGGCCCACAGCCGCGGCGCCTCATCAACGACCCGCGCCCCGGCCTCGCGGTAGGACGCATCGGAAAAATAGGCCCTCGCCCCCGCCCCACGCTCGATCAACACCTCGTGCCCCGCCGCGGTCAGGCGCTTGACCACGCTCGGAACCAGCGCCACCCGCGCCTCGCCGTCTTCCGCTTGCCTGGGAACCGCGATCCGCATGCACCACCCTTCG
>SKPT01000424.1 GCA_007119405.1 Phycisphaeraceae bacterium | reverse complement strand
GGGCATGCTCAAGGTACGGCTGTATCGGCCGTTCGATGTGGCGGCGCTGGTCGCGGCGCTGCCGGCGTCGGTCGAGTCGATCGCGGTGCTGGATCGCACCAAGGAGCCGGGCGCGGTCGGCGAGCCGCTGCGTCAGGACGTGACGACCGCGCTGGTCGAGGCGATGGAGACGGAGGTGTTCGCGGGCCCGCTGCCGGCGATCGTGGGCGGCCGTTATGGGCTTTCCAGTAAGGAGTTCACGCCCGCGATGGTCAAGGCAGTCTTCGACGAGCTTGCCGCGGACAAGCCGCGCTCGCGCTTCACCGTGGGCATACGCGACGACGTAACCAACCTGTCGCTGGAGGTGGACCCGTCGTTCGAGTTGGACACGAGCGGGATTCAGCAGGCGGTGTTCATCGGCCTGGGCGCCGACGGCACGGTGGGGGCGAACAAGAACTCGATTAAGATCATCGGCGAGAACACGGACCAGGAGGTGCAGGGCTATTTCGTCTACGACTCGAAGAAGTCCGGCGCGATGACGGTCTCGCATCTGCGCTTCGGCCAAGGGTTCGTTCGCGCGCCCTACCTCATCGAGCAGGCGGACTTCGTCGGCTGCCACCAGTTCCAGTTCGTGGAGAAGGAGGACGTGCTGAAGTACGCACGCCCCGGAGCCGTGTTCCTGCTCAACGCGCCTTATGGGCCTGACGAGATCTGGCAGCACCTGCCGCGGCAGATGCAGGCGCAGATCATCGACAAGGCGCTGCGCTTCTACGTGATCGACGCCTACAGCGTCGCCGGCGAGGCGGGCATGGGCCGGCGGATCAACACGGTGATGCAGACGTGCTTCTTCGCGATCAGCGGCGTGCTGCCGGTGGACGAGGCGATCGGGTACATCAAGACGGCGATCAACAAGACCTATGGCAAGAAGGGCCAGGAGCTGGTGCGGCGCAACTACGCGGCCGTGGACGGCGCGCTGGCGCACCTGCACGAGGTGACGGTGCCCGAGCAGGCGGACGGCGAGCTGGAGCGCCAGCCGTTCGTCCCGGCGGCGGCGCCCGATTTCGTGCAGAAGCTGACGCAGGCGATCATGGCGGGCCACGGCGACGCGCTGCCGGTGTCCGCCTTCCCCGTCGACGGCACCTGGCCGACGGGCACGACGCAGTGGGAGCGGCGCGGCATCGCCCAGGAAATCCCGATTTGGGACGAGAAGCTGTGCATCCAGTGCAACAAGTGCGCGCTGGTTTGCCCGCACGCGGCGATCCGCACGAGCGTGTTCGAGGAGAGCGCGCTCGCCGACGCGCCGGCGAGCTTCAAGGCGGTGGACTACAAGGCCCCGGACCTGCGCGGGCTCAAGTACACGGTGCAGGTGGCGCCGGACGACTGCACGGGCTGCCAGCTCTGCGTGAACGTGTGCCCGGCCAAGGACAAGAGCAACCCGCGGCACAAGGCGATCGACATGGAGCCGCGGCTGGAGCATGTCGAGCTCGAGCGCGAGCGGTTCGACGCCTTCCGCGCCCTGCCCGAGCTGGATCGCCACCGCATCAAGCGCATCGACGCCAAGGGCTCGCAGCTCATGCTGCCTTTGATGGAGTACTCCGGCGCGTGCAGCGGCTGCGGCGAGACGCCCTACATCAAGCTCATGACGCAGCTCTTCGGCGACCGGGCGATCATCGCCAACGCCACCGGATGCTCGTCGATCTATGGCGGCAACCTGCCCACCACGCCCTACTGCACCAACGCCGACGGCCACGGCCCGAGCTGGAGCAACTCGCTCTTTGAGAACAACGCGGAGTTCGGCTTCGGCATGCGGCTGGGCTCGGACTACCTCGCGCATCGCGCCGCGGCGCTGCTGAATCAACTGGCGGGCGAGCTCGATGGCGAGCTGGTCGCGGCCCTGGTGGACGCCGGGTTCGACCCGGTGCGCGACGCGACCGAGCGGCGGGCGCGCATCGCGGCCCTGAAGCAGCAGCTCGCACGCATCGACAAGCCCGAGGCCGCGGCCCTGAGCGAGCTGGCCGAGCACCTGCTGCCACGCAGCATCTGGCTCGTCGGCGGCGACGGGTGGGCGTACGACATCGGCTACGGCGGGCTGGACCACGTGCTCTCGCAGCAGCGCGACGTCAACGTGCTCGTGCTGGACACGGAGGTCTACTCCAACACCGGCGGCCAGCAGTCCAAGGCCACGCCGCTGGCGGCCAGCGCCAAGTTCGCCACCGCCGGCAAGATGACCGGCAAGAAGGACCTGGGCCTGATGGCCATGAGCTACGGGCACGTCTATGTCGCGAGCGTGGCCTTCGGCGCCAACGACAACCACGCCGTCAAGGCAATGCTCGAGGCGGAGGCGTACCCCGGGCCGTCGCTGATCATCGCCTACAGCCACTGCATCGCGCACGGCTACGACCTGGCGCACGGGCTGGATCAGCAGACGCGCGCGGTCGACTCGGGCGTGTGGCCGCTGTACCGCTTCGACCCGCGACGCATCGAGGCGGGCGAGCCGCCGCTGATGCTCGACAGCAAGCCGCCGAAGATCGCGGTGGACGCCTACATGCGCGAGGAGACGCGCTTCCGCATGGTGGAGCGCGTGGATCCGGAGCGCTACCGCAAGCTGACGCAACAGGCGGAGCTGGCCGCGGCGCGGCGTCGCCGGCTGTACGAGCAGGTCGCCCACATCGCGATATCCGGCAACGAGAACGGCCAGGCCGGCGATGGCCAGGCCAAAGATGCCGCCACCCCAAGTGGGAGCGCGTGATGAACCTCGAGTCGACTTTCGCCGGTTATCGTCTGGCCAATCCGTTGATCGTCGGGGCGTCGCCGCTGACGGCGAGCCTGGACATGGTCCGTCGCCTCGAGGACGCCGGGGCGTCGGCGCTGGTGCTGCCTTCGCTGTTCGAGGAGCAGCTCGTCCAGGAGCAGATCGCCACGATGCACGCGATGGAGTATCCGTCGGAGGCGATCGGCGAGGCCACGAGCTTCCTCGCCGAGCCGGCGGGCCTGTCGCTGGGCTCGGAACGCTACCTGGCGCACCTGATGGCGGCGAGCGAGGCGGTAAATGTCCCGGTGTTCGGCTCGCTCAACGGCACCACGCGTGGCGGGTGGATCGACCACGCCCGCCTCATCGAAAGCGCCGGCGCGGCCGGCCTGGAGCTGAACCTGTTCAACGCCGCCACGACCACGCACCGCTCGGCGGCGCAGATCGAGAACGAGACCATCCAGCTCGTCAAGGAGATCACCCGGCGGGTGCAGATCCCCGTCGTGCTCAAGCTCAGCCCCTTCTACAGCTCGCTGCCCCACCTGGCCAAGGCGCTGATCGACGCGGGCGC
>SKPT01000492.1 GCA_007119405.1 Phycisphaeraceae bacterium | reverse complement strand
GTGGCGCCCTCGATGCCGTGAGCGCCGGCGGCGAGGCAATGCTGGCGTAACTCGTCATGGCTGTAGTGGCCGAGGTGGCCGCCGCCGAAGGCGAGACGGAAGGTGTTGTTGGTCATGACCTGGCTCCGAGGCTTTCGTCGCAGGTGGATTGTACCGGCTTGCGGCGGCGGTGCCCCGGGCCTAGATTGGCCGCCGGGAGGTGACGATGACCGAGGTGCCCATTCATGGCGTTGGCGAGGCTGAACTGCGCGGCGCCGAGCCGTTTGACAAGCCGTTGCAGCAAGTGGACGTGCGCGTCGGGCTGACGTCGCCGAGCGGGCGTCGGCGAACGATCGATGCGTTCTGGGATGGCGAGCGCGTGTGGCGGTTTCGCTTCAGCCCGGACGAGGTGGGCACGTGGACCTGGCACAGCGCGTGCGAGCAGGACGCGGCGCTGGCCGGTCAGGGGCGCATCCAGTGCGTGGCGGATGAGCGCGCCGGGCATGGGCCGCTGCGCTTGAGCGACGATCGGCGGCACTTCGTGCATGCCGACGGTACGCCGTGGTTCTTCCTCGCGGACACGGCATGGAACGGCGCGCTCAAGGCTCGGTCGGAAGATTGGCGCGCGTACCTCGCGCTGCGGGCCCGGCAGGGGTTCACGGCCATCCAGTTCGTGTGCACGCACTGGCGGGCGTACAACGGTGAGTTGGCGTACGAGGGCGAGGTGGAGGTTCAGCCGCGGCCGGCGTTCTTTCAGCGCATGGACGAAGCGGTGCGGGCGATCGCCGAGGCGGGGCTGCGGCCGACGCCGGTGCCGCTGTGGTCGCACATGGCGGGTGACCCGGGCGTGGAACTGGCCGAGGTCGACGCGACCCGGCTGATCCGGTACATGATCGCGCGCTGGCAGGCGTATGACTGCATCTGGTTGCTGGCGGGTGATCTGCGGCCGGGCGAGGGCGTGGGCGAGCGGTGGCGTGGCATCGGGCGCGCGGCGATGGAGGGGTGCGATGCGCTGGCGACGATCCATCCTTGCGGGCAGACATCGCTCAACGAGCAGTTCGATCGCGAGCCGTGGTACAGCTTCCGCAGCTACCAGACGGGGCACGGCGACTCAGTGGAGCACTTGCGCTGGGCGGTGACGGGGCCGCCGGCGACGCAGTGGCGTGACGAGCCGGTGCTGCCTTCGGTGAACCTGGAGCCGAACTACGAGATGCACCGGGCGTACCACAGCCGGGGTGAGCATGGGGCGTACGAGGTGAGGCGGGCGATGTGGTGGAGCCTGCTGGTGGCGCCTCCGGCGGGGGTGACGTATGGGAACAACGGGATCTGGCCGTGGCTGGACGAGGCGGGCCCGGCGCCGGGCCATGGCGACCTGCCGGCGCGGGCGTGGCGCGACGGGCTCGAGCCGGAGGGGGTGGCGAGCGTGAGCGTGATGCGGCGGCTGGTCGACGGCCTGCCGTGGACGCGGCTGCGGCCGGCGCAGGAGGTGGTGGCGCGGGATGACAACGTGGAGGTGGAGCGATTCATCGCGACGGCGGCGACGCCGGGGACGGAGACGGTGGTGAGGTACGTGCCCGTCGGTGGCGAGATCCCGCTGCGGGCGCAGAGGCTGCCCGGGGCGATGGCGGCGACGTGGTTTGATCCGCGCGACGGGGCGCGGCAGGAGGCGGGCGCGGTTGATGAGACCAACGCGACGTTGACCACGCCGGATGAGCGCGACTGGGTGTTGGTGCTGGAGACGCGATGAGCGGGTGGCGGGCCACGAAGGCGCGAAGGACACGAGGAGGGCGCGAAGGAAGGCAGGGCGGGTAATGAGGAAGGCAGGAAGGCAGGAAGGCAGGAAGGCAGGGGGTGTTGATTTGTCTGCTTTTCCCGGGTTCCTGCTCTTCCTGGCTTCCCTGGCTTCTTTACGGTTTGACGATGAGGCGTGCATGTCGGCGGCTCAGGCACTGGCGGACAAGCCGCCAGTGGCACCCTTGGTGTCAGCACCACGCGAGGTTGACGGGTAATCTCTATCGTTGGGCGGCGCATGGCGGCGTGGATTGCGCCCAGGTGCCGGCGAGGTCGCTTGCGCTTGCGGTGACGGTTGCCGATGCCCCGGGACCACCGGTCCCGGCTTTATATTTCTGCGGATCCCCGATCCTCGAACCCTGACCCCCGCTTTGCGTTCGTGCTCATTCGTGTTCATTCGTGGCCGGTCCCCAGCCGCCGCCGCCGGGGGTGGCGATCTCGATGGCGTCGCCGGCGTTGAGGTCGATGGTGCACTTGGCGGGAAGGGTTTCGCGTGAGCCGTCGGCGCGGACGAGGGTGTTGACGCCGGGCTTGCCGGGCGATCCGTCGGCCAGGCCGTAGGGGCAGTGTCGGCGACGTTCGGTCAGCAGGGTGAGTTGGACGGGGACATCGAAGCGGTAGTGGCGGACCAGGCCGTGGCCGCCGCGATGCTTGCCGCAGCCGCCGGAGTCTTTGCGGATGCGGTAGGCTTCGACGCGGAAGGGGTAGGCGTGCTCGAGGGCTTCGACGGGGGTGTTGCGTGTGTTGGTCATGTGGGTGTGCAGGGCGTCCCCGCCGGGGCCGTCGGGCCCTGCGCCGGCGCCGCCGGCGAGCGTTTCGTAGTAGGCGAAGGGCGTGGGCGGGTGGTGTCGTGTGTCGCGGCCGCCGACGGTGATGTTGTTCATGGTGCCGGCCGAGGCGGCGGGGACGATGTCGGGCAGGGCGCGGGCGAGCGCGCCGAAGATGACATCGACGATGCGCTGGCTGGTTTCGACGTTGCCGCCGGCGACGGCGGCGGGGTGCTGGGCGTCGACGACGCTGCCCGGGCGGGTGAGCACGTCGACGGGGCGCAGCACGCCGGAGTTGCTGGGAATGTCGGCGGGGGCGAGGCAGCGGAAGACGTACATGGCGGCGCTCAAGGCGATGGCGCGGACGGCGTTGACGGGGCCGGTGACCTGGTCGGCGCTGTCGCGCAGGTCGACGCTGGCGTGATCGCCCGCCACGGTGAGCGTGCAGCGGATCGGGATGTCCTGCTGGCCGTGGCCATCGTCGTCGAGGTAGTCGCGGAAGCGGTACTGGCCGTCGGGCAGCGAGGCGATGAGGTTGCGTGTGAAGCGGGCGGTGTAGTTCATCAGCGCCGCGCCGGCGGCGGAGACGCGGGCCGGGCCGTGACGGTCGGCCAGGTCGCGCAAGCGGTCGATGCCGACGTCGAGGGCGGCGAGCTGGGCGCGCAGGTCGCCGCGCCGCTCGCCGGGCGTGCGTGTCTGGTTGCAGATCCAGTCGATGAGCTCGTCGTCGAGCCGGCTGGGCGCGATGCGCACGCCTTCGTCGT
>SKPT01000580.1 GCA_007119405.1 Phycisphaeraceae bacterium | reverse complement strand
GACGTGCGCCACCGTCCCCACTGCCGGCACCTCCCCGGCTGACCTGCGTCGCGACATCCTCGCCGGGCGCATCACCGACGCCATGAGCTTCACCCAGCGCGTCTGGGCCGTGACCGCGCGCATCGACCGCGGGCGCGTCGCGACCTACGCGCAGATCGCCCGCCTGCTCGACTCGCCCCGCGCCGCCCGGGCCGTGGGCAACGCCCAGCGCACCAACCCCTACGCCCCCGACGTGCCCTGCCACCGCGTCGTCGCCAGCGACGGCCACCTGCATGGCTACGCCCACGGCCTGGCGCGCAAACGCCAACTCCTCCAGGCCGAGGGCGTCCGCGTCACCAGCGACCGCGTCGACCTGGCCCGCTTCGCCATGGACTGGTAAGGCACGGGGTGCGCCTCAAGAGGGAGCGCGTGCCACACCGCAGCGCCCAGCGTGCGTGTGCGGCTGCTGGACGCGGCACCGCCGCCAAGCGCATTGGCCCGGGCGCGCCGATGAAGGTATCATCGCGGTTCCTACGTTCGAGGACATCCAACCATGCGCATCACCGCCCTTGCCGCCGGGCTATTGAGCCTCGGCGTGATTCTCAGCCTCACCACCGCGGCCCCGGCCCAGGACGACGCCGACGACGCCGAGGATCCGCAATGGGAAAGCCGCCTCTCCGCGGGCTTGTCCGGCTCCGAGGGTGACACCCGCACCCAGTCGCTCAACGCACACTTCCGCACGCGCCTGCGCACCGAGCTGCGCCGCATCGAGTTCACCTCGCACTATTTCTTCGGTCGCAGCGCCGGCCGAACCGACCAGAACGAGGCCCAGGCCCTGCTGAACCACGACTGGCTGATGCCCGATTCGCCCTGGTTCGTCTTCGCGCGCGCCCAGTACGACTTCAACGACTTCCGCGCCTGGCAGCAGCGCGCCTCCTCGTTCGGCGGCGTCGGCTACGCCTTCGTCGACGAGGAAGACCTCGAACTGCTCGGCCGCGCCGGCGCCGGCGCCACCTACGAGTTCAAGGGCGGACGCAAGTGGACCCCCGAGGCCCTGTTCGGCGCCTCCGTCGCACGCTGGAACATCACCGAGAACCAGTCGCTCACCGGCTCCGTCACCTATTACCCCAACCTCGAGCACCTGCGCCAGTTCCGCCTCGACGCCGCGATCGAATGGACCGTCAAGATCAACACCGCCGACGGCCTGAGCCTGAGCGTCGGCGCCAACAACCAGTACGAGTCCCACCCGCTCGAGGGCGGCAAGCGCAACAACCTCACCTACTACGCGTCGGTCAACCTCGACTTTTGACCGCCTTCAATCCATCCGTAGCCGGGCCGCCGAAAAGCGGAGTTCGCGGAGCTTGTCAACGCGACCCGGCGGGACGGATCCGCATCGCGTCACGCACGGACAAGGCCGAAGCGGCCTTGTCCGTGGCACCCCCCCACAATTCGATCGAACGCGCTCCAGGCTCCGTCCAAAAAGGGGGTGCCACGGCTTGACCGCGAAGCGGCAAGCCGGGCGGCGGCCGATTGCGGCACGGCTTGCCCTTGCGGACAAGCCGTGGCACCCAACGCCGTGACCTTCACGCGTGGCGGCACTGATGTAGGGTGGGTTTCGCTTCGCTCTACCCACCCTACAGCCAAAGTTCACGGCGTTGCGTGGCACCCCCACTCCTGCGGTTTTCCGACCGAGCCTAATAGCGAATCTGGAAGCTCCCCGGCTCGCCGGGCTGGCCGAACTCTCCGGTCGCCTCGGCCGGCGTCACGTGCCGCTTCTGGACATAGCCGTCCATCGCCCGGCCCAGCTCCGCCAAAAAGGCCTCGACGGCCTCGGGCGTGCCCTCGAGCACCAGTCGCACGCTGCCGTCCGGCTCGTTGCGCACATACCCGGCCACATCGTGCCGCCGGGCGATGTCCGCGGCCGTGTACCGAAAACCCACGCCCTGAACCCGACCCTCGTATCGAACCTCGTACCGATGCATGAGGCCAAGTGTGCCGCGCTGCTCGCGGCTTTGCAAGGCGGGCACCTGGTCGCCCCTCCGTGCCCGTGCTCCCGTGCCTTGGCCCTACAATTCAACCATGCCCCCCGCGACGCGCTGCGATCCGTGGACCACCCGTCGGCTGCTGACGTGGACCGCCGAGTTCTTCGCCGAGAAGCACCTCGAGCATCCTCGCCTCTGCGCCGAGATGCTGCTGGCCCACGTGCTGGGCGTGCCGCGCCTGCGGCTGTACATGGAGGCCGACCGCCCCGCCTCGCCCGGGGAGCTCGACGCGTATCGCGCGCTCGTCCGGCGGGCCGCCGACCACGAGCCGGTCGATTACCTGGTCGGGCAGGCGCCGTTCTTCTCGATGTGGCTGAAGGTCACGCAGGCGACGCTGATCCCGCGTCCCAGCAGCGAGACGATTGTCGAGCACGTGATCACCACCCACCGGGCCGGTGGCGACGCCGCGCCGCGGATCGCCGAGATCGGCACCGGCAGCGGCGCGATCGCCATCGCCCTGGCCCGGCACCTGCCTGACGCGAAGCTGATCGCCACCGACATCAGCGACGCCGCGCTGGCGGTGGCGCGGGACAACGCCGCGGCCCAGGGCGTGGCCGAGCGCATCGACTTCCGCCGGGGCGATCTCTATGAGCCCCTCGCCGGCGAGGCGTTGGACTGGCTGGTGAGCAACCCGCCGTACATCAGCGACGCCGAGTGGGCCGAGGTCCCGGCCAACGTCAGGGAGCACGAGCCGAGCCTGGCCTTGCGTGGCGGGCCGGACGGCCTGGCGTGCCTGCGTCCCTTGATCGCCGGCGCGGCCGCGCATCTCGCGCCCGCCGGCCGCATCGCCTTCGAGATCGCCGCCAGCCAGGGCGACGCCGTGCTGGAACTGGCCCGGCAGGCGGGGCTGCGCCAGCCGCACATCCTCAAGGATCACGAGAACCTGCCACGCGTGCTCGCCGCGCAGGTGCCGGCCGCATGACACGGTCAAACCGCGACCAGGGCGAGGCCGCCGGGATGCCCCTGGCCCGCGCTGATCCGTGCTTATCTCTGGAGGCCTCGCAGAAACCCGAACACCGGCGGAGCCTGCGACAGACCGCGAAGGAGCGAAGAAACGCGAAGGAGCAAGGGTCCAGGCTATTATTGATCCTTGAATGGTTGCATTAACCCAAAGTCGTGGGGTGCCACGGCTTGTCCCGAAGGGTAAGCCGTGCACTCGCCGACGATCGCACGGCTTGCCGCTTCGCGGTCAAGCCGTGGCACCCTGAACGGCGCCAACCAGCGGTTAAGCCAATCATTCAAGGGTCAATAAACCAAAGGAATCTCCTTCGCGCCCTTCGCCTGCT
>SKPT01000204.1 GCA_007119405.1 Phycisphaeraceae bacterium | reverse complement strand
GTTCGCGGTCGTCTCGTAGACGTCCTGTCCGAGGGGAAGATACCGGCCGGTGGTGAGCCGGCGGTTAGCGGGGTGTGAGAATTGCGCTAGCCCGCCACAGGGCCGGGGTCCGAAAATTGATCGGCTCAAGGCGGCGGCGGCCGGGAGAAAGCAGCGCAACGCGGCGCAGCGTCCGAAAACATGCGCCGCCACGACGGGGCGAGCCGTGACACCCCCGCCGGCGACGCGGTTATACTCACGGCGTCATGAATGGTGCCTGGTGATGAAGCGAATCCCCTACGACACGATGCGGGCCGAGTTCCAGCGCGTGCTGGAGGCCGTCGGCTTCGGCGAGCCGGACGCGGCCGCGCTGGCGCGGGTGTTCGCGGACAACTCCTGCGACGGCGTGCCTTCGCATGGCTTGAACCGCTTCCCCGCTTTTGTGCGCGCGGTGCAGGCGGGGCGCGTCGATCGTGATGGGCGGGCGCATTGCGTCGCGTCGCTGGGCGCGATGGAGCAGTGGGACGGTGCGCGAGGCCCGGGGGTGCTCAATGCGCTGGCGTGCATGGGCCGGGCCATCGAGATCGCGCGCGCTCAGGGCATGGGGGCCGTGGCGCTGCGCAACACCAGCCACTGGATGCGTGGCGGGACGTACGGCCTGCAGGCGGCCGAGGCCGGGTGCGTCGGCGTGTGCTGGACGAACACGACGCCGCTGATGCCGCCGCACGGCGGGGCGGAGAAGCGCCTGGGCAACAACCCGCTGGTCATCGGCGTGCCCGTGGCCGGCGGCGATCACGTGGTGCTGGACATGGCGATCAGCCAGTTCTCCGGCGGGCGCACGGCCATCCACCGGCGCAGCGGCGAGCCGTTTCCCGTGCCCGGCGGGTACGACGCGGCCGGCCAATTGACCACCGACGCCGCGGCCGTCGAGCGCATGCTGCCGGTGGGCTACTGGAAAGGCTCGGGCCTGGCGCTGTGCCTGGACCTGGTCGCGGCGCTCGTCGCCGGCGGGCAGACGACGGCGGAGCTGTCCAGGCAGGGGCACGAGGCGGGCGTGTCGCAACTGTTCATCGCCTTTGACCTGGCGCGGCTGGGCTCGGTGGACGCGGCGCTGGCGATGGTGGACGCGTCGCTGGCGGACCTGGCCTCGGCCGAGCCGCTGCCGGGGGCGCGTGTGACCTATCCGGGCCAGCGCGCGGCCGAGCGACGGCGCATCAACCGGCGCGAGGGCGTGCCGGCGGACGAGGAGTATTGGCAGCAGGTGCTGGAGTTGTAGCTGTTAGCTGTTAGCTGTTAGCTGTTAGCCCTTAGCTGTTAGCTGGGCGGCTCACGGCTAAAGGCTAAAGGCTAACCGCTAACCCCCATGCAAAGGTAAGGCAATGAGCACCATTGAAGACGTGTTGCAGTCCAAGGGCCTGGAGCTGCCGGCGGCGCCGAAGCCGGCCGGGGCGTACGTGCCCGTGGTGCGCACGGGTGATCTGCTTTTCGTGGCCGGGCAGTTGCCGCTCAAGGACGGCGAGCTGCTGGCCAGCGGGCCCGTCGGCGCGAGCGTGACGATCGAGCAGGCTCAGCAGGCGGCGGCGCAATGCCTGCTCAACGGCCTGGCGATCGTGCGCGGCGAGCTGGACGGCGACCTGTCGCGCGTACGGCGCATCGTGCGCATCGGCGTGTTCGTGCACTGCGAGGCGGGCTTTGCCCAGCAGCCCCAGGTCGCCGACGGGGCGAGCGAGCTGGCGGTGGAGCTCTTCGGCGAGCGCGGGCGCCACGCGCGGGCAGCGGTGGGCGTCAACGCCCTGCCGCGCAACGCCAGCGTCGAGCTGGAGCTGGTTGTCGAGGCGGGGTAATACGCATTCCACTTCAATCTCAGGCGTGAATGCAATGTAGGGTGGGTAGAGCGAAGCGAAACCCACCAGGTTTGCCGAGGGTCCACGACGCTCGCGGTGGGTTTCGCTTCGCTCTACCCACCCTACATCAATGCCTCGCCCGGCGGATCGTGGCCCGAGCCGGGCCGCTCAATGCAGGAACAGGCGCAGCCCCGTGATGGCCATGACCATCGCGTGCTCGTCCGCGGCGGCGATCACGTCCGCGTCGCGCTTGGATCCGCCGGCCTGGGCGACGTAGCGCACGTTGGACCGCGCCGCGCGGTCCAGATTGTCGCGGAACGGGAAGA
This sequence comes from Phycisphaeraceae bacterium, assembly GCA_007119405.1. The sequence goes on along the minus strand of SKPT01000204.1, from coordinate 1,160 downwards.
ACGCATCGCTGCTCAGCGCCACGCCCGGGTACTGCTTGAGCCATTCCGCCCGTTCCTCGGCCGTGATCGGCTCGGGCGGCTTGACCAGCCGCTCGCACAGCCCGTCGCGCTCGGCGGTGGTCAGCTCGTACCAGCGCAGCAGCGTGTCGACGACGTTGACCTTCTCCGAGCGCGGGATCCCCTCCTTGAACTGAAGGTCGATGGCCTTGGGATGCTGCGTCAGCGCCCAGCGGTCGAACTTGTCGCACGCCAGGCGCGTGCACGCGATGCGCGACTGCTGCCCGGCGCCGACGCCCACGGCCTGGCCGGCGTAGCCGACCGCGATTGAGTTGGACTGCGTGTGCTTGAGCGTGATCGTCGCCACCAGCAGCGACTCGGCCGCGTCGTCAGGCAGGTCGCGGTTGCTCGTGACGATGTTGCTCAGGAGGTTGCGATCGATCACGGCCGTGTTGGCGTCCTGCTCCAGCGTCAGGCCGAACTCCGTCCGCGCCTCGACGCCGGTCGGCTGGTAGTCCGGGTCCATCTGGAGCATCACGTAGGAGCCGGTTTTCTTGGCGGCGAGGATGTCGCGGGCGTCGTCGTCGTAGGCCGGGGCGATGATCCCGTCGGAGACCTCGGGCTTGATCAGGCCCGCCAGCGTCGCATCGACGCGGTCGGACACGGCGATGAAGTCGCCGAACGACGCGACGCGGTCGGAGCTGCGGGCCTTGGCGTAGGCGGTGGCGAGGGGCGAGAGCTCGGCGGCCTCGGGGATGAAAAACGCCTGCCGAAACGTCTCGCCCAGCTCGCCGGCGACGGCGGCCCCGGCCGGTGAGACGTGCTTGAAAGACGCGGCGGCGGGCTTGTTCAGCGCGCCTTCGAGCTCGCGCACGAGCTGCCAGCCGCGCAGCGCGTCGAGAATGTTGATGAAGCTGGGCTTGCCGTTAACGACGGTCAGCGGGCCCGGCTCGTCGGGATGCGTGACGCGGGCGAAGGTCTGGTTCGGGTTCAGGCCGTACTTGAGCTTGATTTCCATTGGCGGACGCTCCCTCGGGCGGGCGGGGTCGCGGTGGCGGGGCCGGCGGGCCATGGTAGCACGGCGCAGGCGCCTGCCCGCGCGTGCCAGGCGTCGACGGGCATCGAAGCCGCGGCTCGGCGACGGCCGACCGTTTGCCAGCGGC
>SKPT01000346.1 GCA_007119405.1 Phycisphaeraceae bacterium | reverse complement strand
GGGCGTTCTCTTGACGTTTGAATGGTTGGCTTTACCAGGATCGGCCACACTCAGGGTGCCACGGCTTGACCGCGAAGCGGCAAGCCGTGCGATTGTCGGCAAACGCACGGCTTGCCCTTCGGGACAAACCGTGGCACCCCAGGGATTGAGAGTCAAGTCAACCATTTAAAGGTCGATCATTGTCTCACCGCTCGCCCCAGATGCGCACGATCTCCTGCTCGCTGGCCGGGACGCGCACGCGTCCGTCGCCCATGCGTTGGCGTTGCAGCTCGCCGTCGGCGTCGTACCAGGCCACGCGCTCCGCGGCGTCGGGCGCGGGGCGCTCGCGGACGATGCGCTGGCCGTTGTCGGCCGTGTCGACGCGCCAGGTGCGCAGCGTGAGCCGGCCGGCGTTGGAGTGGTAGCTGTAGAACGCCAGCTCGCCGTCCTGGGCGGCGATATGCTCGGCGAGCAGGCGGCTGCGCACGTGCGAGAGGTAATGCTCGGGCAGCTCCCACTGCCTGGGGTCGACGCGCGTCGGTCCTTCGCGCATGACCTCGATGGTGCGCCCGTCGCGCAGGCCCGTCTCCGCCCAGGATCGGCGGTCGGGCGCTTCGATGCCGGCGCGCTGCTCGAGGCGCCGGCCGAGCTCCCGCCCCCCGCCACCCCCGCCACGGGCGGCATCCCCGCCACGGGCGGCATCCCTGCCACGGGGCCCATCGCCCGCCTGTCGCGGGCGCTCGGTCGTGCGGATGGACCAGATCTCGGTGCGCCCGTCGTCGGTCTCGAAGAAGTCGCCTTCGCTGTCGTAGACGACGTCCTGATCGACGAGGCGGGTGTGCTCGATGATGCGCAGGCCCTCGCGGCCGAGCTGCGTGTCGCGCGTGACCTGGCGGCGCATGTAGCCGACGTCCTCGTCGCCGAGCGTGATGCGGTACCACTGCACGCGATCGGCCCAGGCGTCGCGCAGGGCGTCGAAGTCGACGGCCTGGAGGAGCGCCTGGCCGGCGGCGAGGCGCTCGGCGCGCCGGGCGTCGAGCACGTGCGGATCCTCCAGCTCAAGCGTCGTGAGCACGGCCTCGAACAGGCGCCGGGCGCGGTCGAAGTCGTCGGCGTCGGCTTCAAAGAGCAACTCGCCGACGGTGTGCGGGTCGATCTGCACCAGCGCCTGGCCGATGACGAACGCCTCGCGCTGGCGGCGCGCCTCGGCGGGAACCTCGTAGTACATCCGCATGCCCGGGCGGTCCGCGAGGCGCAGCTCCTTGCGCGGCTCGGGCGTCCGGTCGGTGAACTCCATATCGCGGAAAAGCGCCGTCATCTCCTGCTGCCACAGGTGGAGCACCTGCTCGAGCGTGACGGGCTCCTGGGTGCGACGGAGGTAGGCGGACAACCGCAACCCGTTCGGGTCGACGAAGGTGACCAGGGCGTCGCCGGCCGGCTGCTCGATGCCCACCGCCTCGGCCGGCGGGCGGAACGAGAGCCCGAACGCGTCCTCGGCCCAGCGATCGTCGGCCAGCGCGGCGTCGTCCGCCGTCGCCGTCGCCGGCAGCGTCAGCATCAGCAGGGCAAGAAGACGAACGCGAACACCGCGCAGCAGATTCATGCAAGCGTTTCCCATGAGAATCGGGTCAGGCCGCCACCCGCCCGCAGGCTCTACGCGGCGCCGGCGGGCCCGGATCGCCGCAGGCGGGCATTGTAGGTCCTGACGAATCAGCCGGGCCACCGAGGCCCGTGAACCGTGGGCTGTGTCAACGGCAAGGTGATCGGGTGTCACCGAACACCGTGAACTCTGGCTGTAGGGTGGGTAGAGCGAAGCGAAACCCACCGGTCTTGCCTTGGATCTACGAGCATCGTGGTGGGTTTCGCTTCGCTCTACCCACCCTACATTAGCGCCGCCGCCGAATAGTTCACGGTGTTGGGTGCCACTGGCGGACGAGCCGCCAGTGGCACCCGCCTTCGCACCGCGCCAGGGCTTACGACGTGGAACGCGAGGCCGTCACACGCCCGCCGATTCCCGTCCCACCGCCTGCCGTCGCAGCAGGCGTGCGTCCGGCAGGCCCGAGATATGCGCCTGCCCGCACGTCGGGCACAGGCTCATCTCGTCGAGCTTGTTCAGGTAATGCGTCACGGTTGACACGACCGTGGCGTGGCTCCAGGTCAGCGGCGAGACGGACAGCGGGTCGTTCGTCTCGGGATGCACCTGCTCGGCCAGCACGCCGGAGCCCAGCGCCCGATCGGCGACCCATTGGAGGATGGGCAGCGCCTGGGCCAGCTCGTCGACGTCGCGTGCCGCGGCGATGTAGTACTCGGCCAGCCAGAGCGTGCAGATGAACCAGGGGTTGCCGGGGACGCGGTCGGTGTCGTCGCTGACCTTGTGGTAGTGGTCGTCCTCGTAGCGCGCCAGGCCGCCGACGTCCGTCTTGACCCAGAGTCGCTGCTCGATGGCGCGCATCGTCGCGGCCACGCGCTCGTCGTGGACGGGCAGCAGGCCCATGGCAAAGATGGCGTACATCGAGCTGTCGATCGTGGCGTCGAGCTCGAAGCCGGCGTTGCCGGCGACCTGGCCGTTGCCCCTGGCGTGGGCCTGGCCGTTGCCGTTGACCCGGTCGTCGGCCTCGGCGCCGGGCAGCACGTCGTGGAGGTTGATCGCGGCGCTGGTCGGGTCGCGGCCGGCCATCACCTCGGCCATCAGCGCGGCGGTGCGATCGTGATCGGTCGGTACCAGCCGGCGTACGAAGCGCCCATGCTCGGCCGACCACAGGTGCGCGCACGCCGCCAGGCGCAGCTCCTCGGCGGCCTGGGCGTAGCGTCCGGCGCGGGCCTGGTCGCCGAAGCACACCGCGAACTGCCACGCCGCCCGCAGCCCCGCGTAGACCGTGGCGACCGTGAACGTGTGGATTCCCCACCGCTCCTCCCAGAGGTCGTAGCTGGGCAAGGGCAGCAGCGTCTCCGGGTCGCGGTAGCGCACGAGGAAGTCGGCGGCGGGCTGGATCAGGCGGATCCACAGCGGCCGGACGAACTCGATGTCGCGGTAGCGCACGTAATGGCGCCACAGGGCCCAGAGCACCAGGGCCGTCTCGTCCTCCTGGATCGGAAGCTGCGGGCGGCCGCCCGCCACCCAGGGATGCCAGCTCGAGGCCAGCGACCCGTCCGGGTTGTACTTGTGCAGGAAATACCCCTCGTCGTTGATGACGCGCGCGCACCAGGAGAAGAACGAGCGCGCCACGTCGGGAAACCCGGCCGCGTCCATCGCGTCGGCGACGTACGCGCCGTCGCGCGGCCACATGTAGGAGTAGGTGTCGCGCGAGTACTGCATGATGTCCGAGTCGTT
>SKPT01000252.1 GCA_007119405.1 Phycisphaeraceae bacterium | reverse complement strand
TTTTGTCTTGCTCTGGGGGTGGCCATGGTGTTAATGTGCGTCATTGAGGGGCAGGTTCGGTTACCCGGCCTGCCGCGGGGACACGGGGCGGACCGTGGAGAGAGAGCACCGGGGGGGCAGCCGGCAGCGATTGCACTGCGCGGCGGGCGCGGTAGCGTCGCCGGTGGAGCGGGGCACAGCCCCGGCTCAGCAGCCACGACAGTTCCGCCGCCGTGCAGCGCAGCCGCGGCCATCGCTTCGCTCTACCCACCCTACAACCGCACCAGAGCCGTAGAGTTCACGGCGTTGAGTGGCACCATGGGGCGATCGGCCATAGCCAACCGCCAATCCCTCACCGCATGTACCGGCTGCCCATGTCGCTGGCGTGCTTGCTCAGCCGATTGTGCACGTACAGCGCTTCGAGCAGCAGCTCCCCGGCGCAGGCCAGTTCCTGCTCGTCGGCCGGGTCCAGCTCCATGCGCCGCGCCAGGTCGCTTGCCGCCTCGACCAGGCCCGTCACGTGCCGCATCGAGGCGATCTGCTCCGCCGCCGCCACGTCGTCGCCCACCGCCAGCTTCAGCCCCTGCTCGAACTCGTCCGTCACGGCCTCGAACTCCGCCACGTCCGCCACCTGGTCGAACACCGCCCGCACCGCCTCGCCCACCAGCGACACCACGAGCTTGTCCTCGGTGTTGTCGGCGTCCTCGGCCAGCATCAGCTCGATCTTGCCCCGCGTCGAGCTCAGGATGTGCGCGAGATCGCAGATGCGCGGCACGATGCGCGTCTCGCCGGTCAGCAGCCCGCGCCGCTCGGCCGAGCTGACCATGTTCTCCACGCACGCGATGCTCGTGCGCACGCTCACGCCCGACGCCTGGTTGATGTGCGGGCTCTTGCGCGCCTGCGCCACCGCCTCCTCCACGATCCGCAGCATCACGTCCGGAATCTCCACCCCGGGCACCAGCGGCGCGTCGTCCGGTCCGCCCGCCTCGCCCACGTCGCGGCGCACCCACGCGTTCTCCCGCGTGATGTGCATCGCCTCGTCCGTCGTGCGCGGGTAGTGCGTGCGGATCACCGACCCGATGCGGTCCTTCAGCGGCGTGACGATCCGCCCGCGGTTGGTGTAATCCTCCGGGTTGGCGGAGAACGCCAGGCACACGTCCAAGTTCAGTCGAACGGGGTAGCCCCGGATCTGCACGTCCCGCTCCTCCAGCACGTTAAAGAGCCCCACCTGGATGCGCGGCGCCAGGTCCGGCAGCTCGTTGATCGCGAACAGCCCCCGGTTCGTGCGCGGGATGAGCCCGAAGTGCATCGTCGACTCGTCGGAGAGGTAGCGGCCCTCGGCGTGCTTGACGATGTCGATCTCGCCGATGAGGTCCGCGATCGTCACGTCCGGCGTCGCCAGCTTCTCGTGGTAGCGATCCGAGCGGTGCATCCAGCGGATCGGCGCGTCGTCGCCCGCCTCGGCCACCGCCCGCCGGCCCATCGCCGTCATCGGCTGCACCGGGTCGTCGGGGATCTCCACCTCCGCCAGCACCGGCACCCACTCGTCCAGCAGCTCCGGCAGCATCCGCAGCATCCGCGTCTTGGCCTGGCCACGCAGCCCCAGGAAGAGGATGTCGTGGCGCGAGAGGATGGCGTGGACGATCTGCGGCAGCACCGTGTGCTGGTAGCCCCGGATCCCCGGGAAGATCTCCTCGTTCTCGCGCAGGCGGCGCACCAGGTTCTCGCGCATCTCCTGCTTGACACTGCGGTAACGGTAGCCGGTGGATCTGAGCTGCCCGAGCGTCGCTGCCGAGGGATGAGATGCCATGATCGACTCACTGCAAGGTTCGAGCGCCCCGCCGCCGCACCACCGCCAACGCTAGAGCCGGGCCCGGCTCAAGTCAATAGCGGGGACCGCGGCCCCCGACCGCTGAACCGGCACGCTAACGCCCGTCCTGAGCGAGTCCGCGAGCGAAGGGCGGGATTTCCGGCCCCGTGTGCGTTAACATCCACCCAACCCCATGCCCGACCAGAGCTTGACAACCCCCGAGGCCACACGCGAGGCTCACCCCCTTGGCCCCCTCTGGCAAGGTGGAGGCTGCCTCTCCGGCCTCGCGCTGGACAACGTCAGCTTCGCCTACCACCATAGCCAGCCCGTCGTCGAGGGCATCACCGCCCGCCTCGCGCCGGGCAAGCTCACCTGCATCATCGGCCCCAACGCCGCCGGCAAGACCACCCTCCTGCGCCTCATGCTCGGCCAGCTCACGCCCCACGCCGGCCGGATCACCCTCGACGACAGGCCCATCGCCCGCCTCGGCCCGCTCGCGCTGGCCCGGCGACTGGCCTACGTGCCGCAGCGCGGCCACGTCAGCTTCGCCTTCACCGTCCGCCAGATCGTGGCCATGGGCCGCTTCGCCGCCGGCCCCGATGACGCCGCCGTCGACCACGCCCTGGCCCAGTGCGACCTGGCCCACCTCGCCGACCGCGTCTTCAACCATCTCTCCGGCGGCCAGCAGCAGCTCACCATGATCGCCCGCGCCCTGGCGCAGGCCGCGCCGCCTCAGACCCGGAATCCGCAATCCGAAACCCGAAATGCCTCCCAGGCCCTGCTGCTGGACGAGCCGGCGGCGAGCCTGGACCTGTGGCACGTCCACCGCGTGATGCAGCTCATGCGTCGCCAGCTCGCGCCCACCCGGGCCATCGCCATCGTCCTGCACGACCTGAACCTGGCCCTGCGCTACGCCGACGACGTCTGGCTGATCGACGCCGGCCGCCTCGCCGCCGCCGGGCCCTGGCACGAGGTGATGACCCCGGCCGCGCTCGAACCGGTCTACCGCGTCCGCCTCGAGCCGGTCGCGAGCGATCCAGGCCGGCGCCCCCTGTTCCGCATCGAACCGGGCGATACACTATAGGAGCATCCCCCGGCACACCTTACCGAGCCCGCCCATGGAAGAGATCATCATCTACGCCATCGCGACGGTCATCCTCGTCGGCTCGTGGGTGGCCAACCTGCTGCGCAAGCAGCACGAGGAGCGGCAGGCCCAGACCCGTGGCGGCGCCGACGCCGGCGACCCGCGCACGACGCGGCAGCGGCTGGATGAGCTCGCCGCCAAGCGTCGCGAGGAGCTGCGCGCCCAGGCTCAGGCCCGGCGGGAGCGCGACGACACCAACATCGCCACCCGCCGCTCCGCGTCACGCCAGCCCGACACGCAGCCGCAGAACCTGACGATGGCCGAGCGCGCGGAGCGCGAGCGTGCCCGGGCCCAGTACGAGGAGCGTGCCCGGCGGCTTCGTGAGCAGCAGCAAAAGGCCGCCCAACGCCAGTCGCGGCAGGGGCCGCCCCAAGCGGCGCG
>SKPT01000591.1 GCA_007119405.1 Phycisphaeraceae bacterium | reverse complement strand
GCGCTGACGGTGCCGCTGCTGACGTGGGGGACGCTGCGCTGGGTCGAGCACACGCTCGAGCAGGCGGAGCCTTTGGACTGGCGTCAGCGTGCCGAGTGGCCGACGCTGCCGGTGCGCTGGGTGAACGAGCCTCACGAAGAGTGGGAGGCGGCGCGCGAGGCCGAGGCGGCGGAGGCGATGGCGCGGCTGCAATCGCTCGCCGGGGCCGACGACTTCACCGAGCCGCACGTCGCCGACGAGCTGGCGACGCTGGCGGAGCATGACGGCGTCGCGTTCTACGCCCATTGGCTGCGGGGCCAGTGGCATCGGCTGAGCGACGAGCCGGAGGCGGCGGAGGCGGCGTGGGTTAAGGCTTTCGCCGCGGCCGACGGGGCGATCGTGCTGCGCTACGTCGACGAAGCGGGCGTACCCGTGCGTGGGCTGGAGCTCGGCCCGCTGGTGCTGGAGGTGGCGCCGGGCGAGCGGCTGATCTACCCGGCGTTGGTGACCGACCGCGGGGGCCGGGTGCAGGTGCCGGTGCCGGGGGCGTCGAAGCGCGTGATCCAGCGGCCGAGTGTCGGGCCGGGCCTGACGACGCGCGACCCGTGGCGGGCGGAGTGGATGCGCTACCCCGGCCGCGCGGGCGTGCTTCCGCCGGTGGTGGTGCAACGTCGGTGACGGGCGGGGGATCCGGCGATGATGTAGGGTGGGTAGAGCGAAGCGAAACCCGCCACGTCGGCCGTGGATCCACGGAAATCCTGGTGGGTTTCGCTTCGCTCTACCCACCCTACAACGAGCGTTCACGGCGGTGTCGGCCCGGGCCTAACGCGACGCGTCGTCGTCCTCGCCATCGACGTGCTCGTCCTCATCCGGGACCTCGGCGTCGCGATCGTCCAGCTCATCGAGCTCCTCGTCGCTGGGCTCGCCGAACTCGCCACGCTTGGCGCGGGCCTCGCGGATCTTCGCCCGGCGCTCGGCGCGGCGGCGGGCGGCCTCGTCCGGCCAGTCGTACTCCACCTCCCCCGTCTCGGGGTCGCGCCAGTCCGTCGGCGCGTCGTCCGGCGCGTCGTTGGAACCTGCGTCCTCGTCGGTGGTCGGCTCAAGCCGAATCTCGCCGGCGATGCGGTCCTGGAGCACGCGCACCTTCTTCTCGCGCACCAGCTCCAGCGTCGCCAGGAACAGGCCGATCAGCTCGCTGCGGTTGGTGCGGCCCTCGAAGATCTGCTGCAACGTCATGGCCCCGTCGCGAAGCAGGCGGTCGTGGATGTCGGCCGCGTGCAGTGCGAGGGGCGTGTCGTCGACGGTGACGTGGTGCTCGCGGCGCTGGCCGATCGAGTCGAGGATGCGCGAGAACGCCTGGCAAAGGTCCAGCACGTTCACGTCGTCCAGGTCGATCTCCACGCTGCCCGGCTCGGCCTCGTCGCGCGGCCTGGCCGGCTCGCTCGCCTTGGCGGGGGCGCGGGCGGACCACAACGCCTGCCGCTGCTCGAGCGCCCGGGCGGCGTCCTTGTAGCGCTTGTACGCCAGCAGTTGCTGCACCAGCTCATAGCGGGGGTCGGTCGGGCTGGTGGACTCGGCTTCGGCGGGGGCGTCCGTCTCGGCCTCGCCCACGCCGGCGCGCGGCATGAGCATCTGGCTCTTGATCTCCAGCAGCGTCGCCGCCATGACCAGAAACTCGCCCGCCTTGTCCACGTCGATCGCCTGGATGAGCTTGAGGTGGTCCAGGTACTGCTCGGTCAGCTCGGCCACGGGGATGTCGTTGAGGTCGATCTCGTTCCGCTTGACCAGATACAGCAGCAGGTCGAGCGGGCCGGCGTAGGCATCGAGCTGGACGCGGTATTCTTCGGCCGTGGGCATGGGGAACGTCCGGGCATGCGGGAACGCGGAAACGGAACCACCGATGCATGATGATACACACTGATAAAGGGAACCGACCGAGCGGGTCCCCCTCCCAGGGGGAGGGGGGCCCAACCTGCATCGGTGTGCATCAAAATGCATCGGTGGTTTCATCCCCCTCCCTGCGGTACGCTTACAGGCTCATGAGCGTGGACCGCGTGCAGCATGACGAGGAACTGGCGTTCGCCCGGCGGGTGCTCGACGCCGAGGCTGAGGCCATCCGCCGCATCGCCCTGGACGAGGCGTTCACCCGGGCGGTGGACCTGATCCTCGCCAGCGAGCCGCAAGCTTCCGTGATCGTCTCGGGCTTGGGCAAGTCGGGGCTGATCGGCCGCAAGCTCTCGGCCACGTTCGCCTCCACGGGTACGCCCAGCCAGTTCCTGCACCCGTCCGAGGCGTTGCACGGCGACCTCGGCCGCGTCCGCCGCGGCGACGTCGTGCTGCTGCTGAGCTACACCGGCTCGACCGAGGAAGTCGTGAGCCTCGCCCAGGTTCTGCGCCAGGACGGCGTGGCCATGATCGCGATCGTCGGCCAACGCGGCTGCGACCTGTCTCGCCTGGCGACGGCGACGCTGTGCATCGGCGATGTGGCGGAGGCCTGCCCGCTGAACCTCGCCCCCACGGCGTCGACCACCGCCATGCTCGCCCTGGGCGACGCCCTGGCGCTGGCGGTGAGCAAGCGGCGGCAGTTCGGCGTCGAGGAGTTCCGCAAGCTGCACCCCGGCGGCGGGCTGGGCCGACAGCTCACGCCCGTGGTCGAGGCGATGCGCTTCAAGGCCGGGCTCAACCTGCCGCTGGTGGATCGCGCGCTGACCGTCGAGCAGGCCTATGGCGAGGCGGAGCGCTACGCCCAGGCGTCCGGCCTGCGCCGCGCCGGGGCGCTGCTGGTCGTCGACGACGCCGGCCGGCTCGCCGGCATCGTCACCGACGGCGACCTGCGCACCGCGCTCATTCGCCAGGGGCCTGACGTCTGGCGCGGGCCCATCGAGCGCATCATGACGGCCAACCCCACCACACTCGGCGACGACGCACTCGTGCGCGACGCCGTGCGCATCGTGCGCGAGCATCGCTTTGACGAGATTCCCATTGTGGACCCCGACGGCAAGGCCGTGGGGCTGATCGACGTCCAGGACCTGGCGGCATTGAAGGTGATTGAAGGATGAGCGACGAACGGCTGGCGAACGTGCGGCTGATGGTCTTCGACGTCGACGGCGTGCTGACCGACGGCAGCGTGATCCTCGACGACCGCGGCGTCGAGACGCGACGCTTCCACATCCGCGACGGGCTCGCGTTCAAGCTCGCACGCGGCCAGGGCATCGAACTGGCGATCCTCTCCGCCCGCACCAGCCGGGCGGTGACGCGGCGGATGAAGAACCTCAAGGTCGAACACGTCATCCAGGGTTCGCGCGACAAGCGCGCGTCGCTCACCGCGCTGCTGGCGAAGCTG
>SKPT01000430.1 GCA_007119405.1 Phycisphaeraceae bacterium | reverse complement strand
TCATCACCATGTTCGAGGTCGCGCTGGCCAAGGGCACCAAGGTCTCGCAGATCACCAACGTCGCCCCCGACCTCGCCCGCGCGCTCAAGGCCCAGAACATCCGCGTCGTGCCCAACATGGCGGGCAAGAACACCATCGGCATCGAGGTTCCCAACTCCCGCAAGGAAAAGGTCCGCCTCAAGGAGCTGATGGCCGCCGCCCCCGACTCCACCAAGAAGATGAAGCTGCCCATGTACCTGGGCAAGGACGCCTCGGGCAACCCGCTCATCCAGGATCTCGCCTCCATGCCCCACGTGCTGATCGCCGGCACCACCGGCTCGGGCAAGAGCGTCGCCGAGGCCTCGATCATCATGTCCCTGCTCTACACCCGCCGCCCCGACGAGGTCAAGTTCGTGCTCGTCGACCCCAAGATCGTCGAGATGAGCCAGTTCAAGGACGTGCCGCACCTGATGTGCCCGCCGGTGACCGAGATGGCCAAGGCCGCGTCCATCCTCGAATGGGCCGTGGGACGCATGGACGAGCGCTACGAGCTGCTCGCCGAGGCCGGCGTCCGCGACATCGCCAGCTACAACAGCCTCACGTTTGAGGAGGTGGTCGAACGCCTCGAGCCCAACACGCCCCAGGAAGAGGCCAGGATCCCCAAGAAGCTGCCCTACATCGTCTTCATCATCGATGAGCTCGCCGACCTGATGATGACCAACAAGGAGGTCGAGAACCACATCGTGCGCATCGCGCAGAAGGCCCGCGCCGTGGGCATCCACCTCGTCCTCGCCACCCAGCGCCCGCAGGCCAACGTCGTCACCGGCCTGATCAAGTCCAACCTGCCCTGTCGCATCGCGCTGAAGGTCGCCTCGGGCATGGACTCGCGCATCGTCCTGGACCAGAAGGGTGGCGAGCTGCTGCTGGGCCACGGCGACATGCTCTTCCTCTCGCCGCGCAGCCACGAGCTGCTGCGCGCCCAGGGCACGCTGGTCGAGGACCACGAGATCCGCCGCACCGTCAAGTTCCTCAAGGGCGTCGCTCAGCAGCACTTCGAGCCACAGCTCGTGCAGATCCGCTCCGGCCAGCAGGACGTCGACGAGCAGACCCTGGCCGACCCGCTCTTCGAAAAGGCCGTGCTGCTCGTGATCGAGACCGGCCGCGGCAGCGTGTCGCTGCTGCAGCGCCGCCTCGGCGTGGGCTACGGCCGGGCCGCACGCCTCATCGAGGCCATGGCGTCCACCGGCATCCTCGGCGAGTACAAGGGCACCCAGGCCCGCGAGGTCACCATCAGCGTCGAGGAGTGGGAGGCCATCAAGGCCCAGGCCCAGGCCGACGCCGCCAACAAGGCCCAGGTCGAAGCCGAGGCCTCCCCCGCCACCGACCACGAGCAGGACGCCGCGGAAGAAGCCGACGACGAAGCCGACGACGAGGCGGGCGAGGAAGTGGACGAGTACGAATACGAGTATGAATATGAAGATGAGGAGGAAGAGGAAGAGGAGGACGACGTGCCGGACGAAATGGATGACGAGTATCGCCGCTAGAACGCGTTCGATCCATTCGTAGCCGATGAGGTGCCACGCAACGCCGAGAACTTTACGCCTGGCGGCGCTGATGTAGGGTGGGTAGAGCGCAGCGATGGGTGCCACGGACAAGCGGAGGTGTGGCGGGGGCGGAGCGTGTCAGTGTCGACCGGCGTCGCGGGCCCGTCACGCCAGCCCGCACTGACAAGGCCGAAGACGGCCTTCTCAGTGGCACCCGCCAGGCGCGCTTTACGCAAGATCCGGAACCAACCGGCTTTCCTTCGCGTCCTTCGCCAGCTTCGCCCCTTCGCGGTTCTGCGATCTCCCACACGGTTGCGTCCCCTTGGTGCCGCGATCATAATGATCGCTTCACCACCCCGCGCTTCCGGGCCACATCGTCGGATCGCGCGCGTTGCGAAAGGAAGACCATGCGCACGCTCACCCCCCTGCTCACCCTCCTCGCCGCCCTGGCCGTCACCACCCCCGCCGCCGACGCCGGCCCGCTCGCCGAGCACGTGCCCGCCGACGCCATCGTCTACGTCGGCTTCGACGGCGCGACCTCCGACGCCGCCGACCTGGACCAGCGTCACCTCGGCCGACTGCTCGAGCACACGCAGCTGCGCGAGCTGATCGTCGAGACCCTGCCCGACGCCATGCGCCGCTTCGCCGAGATCGAGCACGAGCCGGGCCTGAGCTTCGCCGCGGAGGCCGTCGCCGACCTCGCCCCGGTGCTCATCGACCGGCCGTGGGCGTTCTACTTCGCCGGCCTCGACGAGATGGCGATGATGCCGCGCCTGGGGCTGCTCATCGACGCCGGGCCGCAGCGCGACGCGGTCGAGGCCTGGATCGAGCAGCTCACGCAGATGGGCGCACCCGTCCAGCAGATCGACCACGAGGACTACATCGGCGCGGTGCTTGACTTCACCTTCGCCGAGCCCGAGGACGGCGGCCTGGCCGCCAGCGACCACTTCGAGGGCGCCACCGCCCCGCTGCCCGGGCCGCACGTCGCCCTGGCCTATGTCAACGTCGACCGCATCGTGAACATGATCTTCGAGCAGATGCGGCAGATGCCGCCCGGCCTGGCCGGCGGCCCCCAGCCTGACGAGATCGAAGCCGCCCTCACCGCCGCCGGCCTCGACTCCCTCCAGACCGTCGCGTGGAGCGCCTCCTTCGATGGCCCGCGCTGGCGCACCGACGCCTTCATCCAGGCCCCCGCACCACGCCAGGGCCTCATCGCCTGGCTGATCGACGGCGAGCCGATCACCCTCGACGACCTGGCCCCCATCCCCGCCACCGCGAGCTGGCTCTTCGCCGGCCGCTTCGATCTGCTCGGGCTTTACGAAGCCGTCGGCCAGGCGGTGCGCGACATCGACCCCGAGGCCTGGCACGAGGTCCAGGGCGGCCTGGCCATGATGGGCATGATGCTCGGCGTCGACCTCGAGAACGAGCTCATCGCCGCCCTCGGCCCGGCCTGGATCGCCTGGCGCGACGCCGACGTCGCCGGGCCGGCCAGCGTCTTCGGCCTCGTCGTCAGCAACGAGCTGCGCCAGCCCCAGCGGCTCGCCTCGGCCCTGGACATGCTCACGCGCAGCGCCAACGCCGCCACCGAGCCGCACTGGGAAGACGACCCCCACTTCCGCTTCGTCGCCGCCGACCACCGCGGCACCGACGTCCACAGCTTCGCCTTCCTGTTCGTCCAACCCAGCTTCGCCATCCACGACGGCCGGCTGTACATCGGCCTGCTGCCCCAGGCCGTGACCCACGCCATCGACTTCGCCATCGACGGCGGCGAGTCGATCACCGCCAACGAGCGCTTCACCG
>SKPT01000638.1 GCA_007119405.1 Phycisphaeraceae bacterium | reverse complement strand
CCGAGGCGCTGCTGGCGGCGCCAGTGTGTCGGGTCCTGCTTGCCGACCTGGTAGACCTTCTCGTTGTGGCCGGCGCCGTCAGGGTTGTTGCGCAGCCAGGGACAGTGCAGGTCGAGGGCCAGGCGCAGGCGGCCGGCGGACCAGTGGGGGATGAGCCGGCGGATGGCGGCCGTCTCGCGGTGGACGCTGGTGCCGGCGTAGTCGCAGTTGTGGTCGTGCGGGGCGCGGTTCTTACCCTGGTCGCCGGCCACGACGCCGTCGTGGTCGACGAAGGGGATGAACATGATCTCGGTGCGCTGCATGAGGGCGTCGTCGGCCAGCGCGGCGGCGAGGATGCCTTCGAGGACGAACGAGGCCATCGATTCGCAGGCGTGATGGCGCGCGGTCACGAGCACGCGGGCGTCGGGGTTGTCGCGGTTGCCGATGCGCAGCAGGGGCACGGCGTGGCCGGCCTTGCTGGTGCAGAGGGTTTCGCGGATGACGGCGGCGGCGTCGAGCGTGGCGAGGAAGGCGTCGAGGCCGGCGGGGACGTAGGGGATGGCCATGGCCAGGCGGGCGTCGTGGGCGTGGTCGGGGAGCGTGAGCTCGAATTGGCTGCCGTGGGGGAAATGGTCGGTGAGCCAGTGCCAGCTTGCGCCGGCGTCGAAGGACACGGCCGGGCCGCGCGTGCCGATGCACGCGTTGTTGGGGAAGACGAAGCGAAGGGTGCGCCCCGCGGCCTGGCGCACGCGCACCTGCCAGTAGAACCAGTGGCCCTGCCTGTCGCGCAGGTCCGGGCGCAGGTGAACGGTGTCGCCATCGACGCTGTCGATGATGGCATTACCCGCGGGGATGTCGGCGTCGACGAGCGGCTGGGTGGTGTCGCTGACGGCGGGGTTGGGCATGGTGGGGCTCGACGGGGGAAGCTGAAAAACCACAGAGGCACAGAGAGGAAGGCGTTGATGTAGGGTGGGTAGAGCGGAGCGAAACCCACCACGAGCGCCGGCAATCGTCGGCACCATGTGACGGGTTTAGCCGACTTCGCCGGTAAACCCACCCGATTCGTCAAAGAGCAACGACGTGATTTGTCAAAGATCAACGACGTTCGTGGTGGGTTTCGCTTCGCTCTACCCACCCTACATTCTCATCTGTCTTCTTCTCTGTGCTCTCTGTGCCTCTGTGGTGAATTCAGTCGTTGACGAAGCCCGCGCCTCGCAGTGTGTCCCAGTCGACGGTGTTGCCATCGTCGCCACCCCCCTGCCGCTGTCGGCGCAGGTAGTGCACGACGCTGCGGGCGATGATGTCGGTCTCGAGGTTGACGCGGTCGCCCTCGGCCAGCTCGCCAAGGGTGGTCAGCTCGAGCGTGGTGGGGATCAGGGCGATGTCGAAGGCGGTGGCCGTGACGCTGGCGATGGTCATGCTCACGCCGTCGACGGCGATCGAGCCCTTGGGGGCGACGAGGTCCATGACGTCGGCGGGAGCGGGGAAGACGCTGGCCTCGCGCTCGGCGGCGGCGATGGGGGCCGACTCGGGCTCGATGGTGATGCGGTACTCGGCGGCGTCGTCGACGACGCGCCTCACGCGGCCGAGGGCGTCGACGTGGCCCTGGACGAAGTGGCCGCCGAGGGCGTCGCCGGCGGCGAGGGAGGGCTCGATGTTGACCCGGTGGCCGGGCTCAAGCCGGCCGAGGGTGGTGCGGTTGAGCGTCTCGGTGATGACGTCGAAGCCCAGGCGGGTCGCGTCGGCCTCGGTGACGGTCAGGCAGACGCCGGCGACGGCGATCGAGTCGCCGGGCGCGGGCGGGCGGGCGAAGCGGTGCTCCGAGACGTCGATCGCCAGGCGGGCGCCGCGGGGGTGGGCGTCGAAGGCGGCGACGGGGAGCTTGTTGACGACGAGGCCGGTGAACATGGGGAGGGGTCAGGGGTTAGGGGTTAGGGATTAGGGGTTAGGGATTAGGGGTTACTGGCGTTTGCGCAAGTAATGTTCGAGCTCGATCATTGCTGCCGGGGTGCCACTGACAAGCTCCGCGGACTCCGCTTGTCAGTGGCACCCGTGTTCCGACACAGCCTGGGGGGTTGGGGGTCATTGGGTGGCGACGGCTGCTTCGAGCTCGCCGGCAGCGCCGAGGCCCGGGGGCATCATGGCGGGGCGGACGGCGACGTCTTCAGGCAGGTGCTGGTGGCGTTCCGACCTGGAGGTGGTGAGGAAGCTCTCCATGGCGTGCAGGACGCTGAACATGAGCTCGCCCGAGGCGCGGTGGGGTCGGTCGGCGCGGATGGCGTGGGCCATCTCCGCCAGCCCGAGGCTGCGGCCGTTGGGATGGTCGTGCTCGGGGGCGAGGGTTTGCCAGTCCTCGTCGCCGGCGCGGCGGAGCCTGACGGGGCCGTCGAATCGGTTCGGGTCGGGAACGCAGAGGGTGCCTTCGCTGCCGTAGATGGTGATCGGGTTCTCGCCGCTGTGCTGGGGGTGGAGGCAGGCGAAGCTGGTGACGATGGTGGCGATGGTGTGGTTGGCGAAGTCGATGAGGCCGGTGACGTGGTCGGGCGTTTCGACGTCGAGCCTGGTGCCGGCCTTGGGTCCCTTGCCGACGACGCGCTCGGTGATCTGCGTGCCGGCGCTGCCGACGACGCGGCGGATGGGCCCGAGGAGGTTGATGAGGCTCGTGAGGTAGTAGGGCCCCATGTCGAACATGGGCCCGCCGCCGGGCTTGTAGAAGAAGACGGGGTCGGGGTGCCAGGGCTCGGGCCCGCGTGACATGAAGGTGGCGGTGGCGGCGACGGGCCGGCCGATGGCCCCGTCGTCGATGAGCTGTCGGCAGAGCTGGTGGCTGGTGCCGAGGAAGGTGTCGGGCGCCCCGCCGACGCGCAGGCCGGCTTTGGCGGCGGCGTCGAGCAGTCGGCGGCCCTCGTCGATGGTGGTGGCCAGGGGCTTCTCGACGTAGACGTGCTTGCCGGCCTGGATGGCGCGGAGGCTGACCGGGGCGTGGGCGGCGGGGATGGTAAGGTTGACCACGATCTCGATGTCGGGCTCGGCCAGCAGCTCGTCGACGGTGCAGGCCCGCGGCACGTCGTACTTCCGGGCCGCCTCGCGGGCCCGCTCGGGCACGAGATCGGCGCAGGCGGCCATCTCGAGGATGGGGAACTGCCTGGCCCGCTCGAAATACTGGCGGCAGATGTTGCCGCAGCCGATGACGCCGACTTTGACGCGCTCCATGTCACCTCCGGGTTGAGTGTGGGGCCATGTTAGCGGCCCGGGGCCGAGGTTGAAAGGTCGGGCGCTGGCCTCGGCCCGGGAACTGGAGGAGGGATTGATTCGAGCCGGGATTGGTGTTCCGTGCCGATCCCTG
>SKPT01000553.1 GCA_007119405.1 Phycisphaeraceae bacterium | reverse complement strand
GTCCTTCACCCACAGTGCACACCTCTTATGCCGCAGTTGGAAGTGCCGAAATGCCATCACGCATAGGATAAACGCAACGTGACGTTCATAAAACCCTGAACCTCAACTGGGTGATGCGGGATGAAGGTTGGCGCGGGTGTTTCCCTGCACACCTGCCGTTCCTGGCTTGCCTACCTGGCTTGTCACGTGCTCCCGCCGGGTGAGGCTTCGCGAAGCCGCAAGCGGCGATTATCGATTGCGACGTCGCCAGGCGGCCTGGCAGGCGATGGCGAGCTTCTCGAGCTTGCCCAGGCTCACGCGGCGGCGAAGCACGTCGCGGGGGCGGCGGGCGATGCGCTCCAGCAGGCGGCGGTAGATCTCCATCATCGCCCAGCTCGTGGCGCGGCAGTCGGGCTCGATGTGGCGCTCCAGCGCGGCCGAGGCGCGGTAGTAGCGGCGCGCCCGCTCGATCTGAAACTGCATGAAGCGGTCGAACGCCGCGTCGGGGGCGCGTTGGCGGGTGAAGACGCCCGGGTCGACGTTGAAGCGGGCGAGCTCGTCCTGGGGCAGGTAGACCCGGCCGCGGGCGGCGTCCTCGGCGACGTCGCGCAGGATGTTGGTCAACTGAAGCGCGATGCCGCGTTGCTCGGCAAGCTTGAGGGTCGCGGCTCCGCCCTCGTAGCCCCAGACGCTGACGCAGACGAGCCCGACGACGGACGCGACGCGGTAGCAGTAGGTGTAGAGCTCGGCGAAGGTCTCGTAGCGGTGCTGGAGGATGTCGCAGCGCTGGCCGTCGAGCACGGCGTGCAGGTGGGCCGGGTCGATGCGGTAGGTCTCGACGACGTGCTTGAGCGCCGGCCAGAGCGGCCCGGGGGCCAGCTCGTCGTCGGCGGTGGCGTCGACGGTGCGCTGCATCGCGGCGCGAAAGCGCTCGATGGCTTGAATCTCGGATTTCAGATCCGGGATCTCGGCCGGGCCGGCGGCGGCGGGCGCGTCCGCGAGGTCGTCGGCGTGCCGCATGAAGGCGTAGACGGCGTACATCGCCGAGCGTTTGGGCTCGGGCGTGAGCTTCAGGCCGTGGTAGAAATTGCCCGCCCGGGCGCGGGTGATCTCGTGGCAGTAGCGCATGGCGGTGTCGAGGGCCCCGGGCGCGACGTGGTGGCGTCGGCGCGGGCGGGTGATCAACGCGGGCGCTTCGCGGATGGCCGAGCTCATCGATGCTTCGTTCAAGTCGTCTGTCCCTGGGTCAGCGGAGGCGTCGTCGCGGCCGGGCCCGGCCAGAGCCGGCCGGCGAGGGCGCGCAGCAGCAGCGCTGCCTTGGTCGCCTTGCCGATGCGCGGCCGGCGCAGCAGCGTCTCGTAATTCATCTTTTCGATGCGGCGCAGCACCGCCTCGCCCCCGAGCGTGAAGAGCTTGATGTCCGTGCGGATGTCGGGTTCGACGAGGGGCCAGAGCCCGCGACCGCGCTCGAACAGCGGCCAGGTGCGGTCGACCAGCTCGCGGATCGCCCCGCGATAGGCCGGCAGCATCGCCCGCAGCCCGGCGCCGGGGCGGTCGGCGGCGCAGCTGGAGCAGTGCGTGGCGGGGTCGGCGTTGGCGGGGTCGGCGTCGAGCCTGACGGCGTGGACCATCATCTTCACGTGCAGGCCGTGGCGGTGGGCGACGTCGGCGGGCAGGTAGACGCGGTCGCGGTGGAGGATGTCGCGGCGGACGTCCTGCCAGAAGTTCGCCAGTTGCAGGGCGGTGCAGGTGGCGTCGCTCAACCGCTGGCGCTCGGCGTCGCGGTGGCCGCACATGTAGAGCACGAGCCGGCCGACCGGGTCGGCGCTGCGCGTGCAGTAGTCGAGCACCTGGTCGAAGGTTTCGTAGCGGGTGACCTGCTGGTCCTGGACGAAGGCGTCGATGAGATCGTCGAAGGGCTTGCGCGGGATGTCGTGGCGGGCGATGGTCTGGGCCAGAGCGACGAAGACGGGGTGGCGCGGGGTGCCGGCGTAGCACAGGTCCAGCTCGCGGCGCCACCAGGCGAGCAGCTCGAGGCTGCGCTGGCGGTCGCCCGTCTCGTCGCCGAGGTCGTCGGCCCAGCGGCAGAAGGCGTAGACGTGGGTGAAGTCGGCGCGGAGGCGGCGCGGCAACAGCCGGGAAACGACGGTGAAGTTCTCGGCGTGGGCGCGGGTCAGCTCGGCGGTGTAGCGCGCGGCGGCGGGGTAGTCGAGCTGCCGGCAGTTGTCCGGGCCGTAGATCGCAAGTTGTTCGAGCACGATTGAAGCCATGGTTTGGGCGAACCTTGGGGTTGATGATACCCCTGTGCCGGCGGCGGTGCCATGAGCGGCGGGCGCGGGAGGGGCTGGACTTCATACCCCCCTCCCTTCGGGAGGGGCTGGGGGAGGGTGCTTCCTGACGCCTTGCGTGCGCGGCCGTGGCGAACGTCTCCGTTACGCGAGCGCACCCCCACCCAGCCTCCCCCGGAGGGGGAGGGGCCGGAGCGGCTGATATGATTGGCGTCATGCGCTACCGCATGATCGGTGTCGACCTGGACGGGACGCTGCTGGACAAGCGTGGGCGGATCAGCGAGGCGAACCGGCGGGCGGTGGCGGCGGCGGTGGACGCCGGCGTGGCGGTGATCCCCTGCACCGGGCGCGGCTGGCGCGAGGCGGCGGAGCTGCTGACACCGCTTGAGCAACTCGACCTGGGCGTGTTCGTGACGGGGGCGTCGATCAGCGAGATCGCCACGGGGCGGAGCGTGGATCTGTCGGTGATCGAGCCGCACCTGGCGCACGAGATCGTCCAGTTCCTCGCCAGCGGCGAGGAGGCGGTGCTGGTGTTTCGCGAGAGCCAGTTCGCGGGGCACGACTACCTGGTCACGGGGCGCGGCACGCTCAACGCCCAGACGCAGTGGTGGTTCGAGCACACGGGGGCGACGGTGCACTTCCAGGAGCAGGTGACCGTGAACGACCTGCACCACACGCTGCGCGTGGGCGTGGTGACCGAGGCGGCGGACATGCCCAACATCCAGGCGACGCTGGAGCATCGCTTCGGCGATCGGGTCCTGATGCATCATTTCTCGACGATCGCCCCGGCCGAGACGGTGCACGTGCTGGAGATCTTCGCCGCGGGCGTGGACAAGTGGCGCGGCTTGTCGTGTATCGCCCAGCAGCGCGGCATTGAGCGGGACGAGATCGCGACGATCGGCGACGAGATCAACGACCTGCCGATGCTCGCGGCCGCGGGCTGCTCGGTGGCGATGGGCAACGCGATCGCCCCGGCCAAGCAGCGGGCGCGTCACGTGACGCGGGGCAACGACGAGGACGGCGTGGCCCACGCGATCGAGCACCTGCTCAGCGGAAAGT
>SKPT01000088.1 GCA_007119405.1 Phycisphaeraceae bacterium | reverse complement strand
GTGTTGCAGACGTGTCGGCAGCAGCAGCGGTCGGCCTACACGTTCATCGCCGACGCGGTGAGGGCGCACTTCATGGGTCGGACCTCTCCCTTGCTGCTCTGATCGGTGTGAACGCTTACCTGCTGGACAACCGCCGGCTCCCGTGCGACCGGCCGGCCTACTACAGCCCTGGCGACGAGAGCGAGGCTATCATCTGTGCCGATGCGATCAACCCGGCGTGGAAGCGCCACCGCAGGGCAGTGCAGTGGCTCAAGCAGCATCGCCAGGATCGGGATTGAGCGACGCGCCCGTTGCCGTGCGCGAGCCTAAGCGCTGGCGCTCGCCATGCTTGCCGCCGCGGTTTTCGTGAACATGTGAGTGAGCTTGGATCCTTCGGCCCCGTCCAGCGCCTGGCCGTGCATGTACAGCTTGACCAGCAGCCGCCATACCAGCGGGTGGTCCGGGGCCAGTTCCACGAGCATCTCTGCATGACTCAGCGCGTGCTCCGGCTGGCCGATGGCACAGAGGTACAGGCCCACCGCGCTCTGGTAGGAGACCACTTCGCTGGGGTGGAACTTGCGTCGGCCGCGGGCGAACTCGCAGATGGAGTACCGCTTGTTCAGGGCCCGGCCGGCCTCCTCCAGATCACCGTCCTCGATGCACAGCGTCACGTAGTTGCTGATGCCGAACACGTAGTGCGGGAACCGCTCGTATGTGTCCTTGATGACCTGGCGGGCATCGTCCCATCGGCCGAGCCTCTCGTACGCCGTGCCCAGGTAGTTGTGCAGCCGGGGGATCTCGGGGCACAGCTTCAGCATCGCCTGGATCTCGTCCAACTGGTCGCCAAGCGAGCCCTCGTGGACGCGTTCGGTCAGCGCGTCGAGCCGATCGAGCAGCTCCGGGGAGAGCGCCCGCTCGGCCGCCTCGGGCATCGGCTCGTCGGTGATCTCGAATGAGTAAAGGCGAAACGTTCCCGCGTCGCCCGGGCGTGCGCGGCCGAGCGAGCGTGACGTCTGGTGCTTCTGGCGACGCTGCTTCTTCTGCCGGCGAGTGCGATTGGGCATGATGGGTCACTCCATTGACCAGGTTTGCGATGGCGTCCGATGCCGATGGCCCGATTTTACATGTCGACGCCCTGCCAGCCAAGACATTTGCCCGATGTACACCGGGCGACGGGGCGAGGGTCGGCCCAGGACCGCGCAACGCATCAACGGCCAACGGCCGGAAGGAGCGTGCTCGCCGGAGGCGAGCGACGCGCCTGGGGCGGGCCACGAGCGATCAGACGTCGGCGGCCGGGGCCACGACCGGCAGATGGGCCAAGCCCCATGGCAAGCCGTGAGCCGGGAATCATTCGTTGCCAGTGCCGCCGCGTGGTGGTGGGCGCCGAGACGCTTCGCCACGCGCCATGGTGCGGGACCTGATCGTGGGCATGCACAGCAGCCGCTCCACGCCTGGACGAGCGTGCGCCCGCCATGCGGTAGAATGCGGTCGGCAAGAATAGGGGACCACCTCATGGCGCTGCTCAAGCCGGCGATCATCAAGCAAGCCATCGAGCATCCGGAGCCCGAGGTGCGGCGCACCGCGCTCGAGCACTTCGCTGGCACGGCCGTGGCGGACAGCTCGGTGATGAACGCCGTGATCGCCTCGGCCGAGCGCTACGGGCCGGCGGCGTCGTGGCGGTTGCTGGTCGCGGCGGCCGACCTGCCCCAGACGCCCGCGACGCTGGACTGGGCCCTGGGCGAGCTCGACCGAGGGCTGAACCGCGACGACGTCGACGAGGACAATTACCACTACGCCCTGGCGAAACTGGTGGCCTCCGCGCCGCCGGCGCTGCTTGGTCCGGTGGGCGATCGCGTGGCTGCGCTGCCTGGGTTTCCGGAAGATCAACGCCTGATCCTGGACGAGCGCCTTCGCCTTGACGCGGCGGGCTGGGACGCGTGCTGGGCCGAGTTCGAGGCGATCGGGCAGGAGCTGGTGGCGGATAACTCGCCCGACGTGACGACCGAGCAGGCGGCGCGGCTGAATTGGCTGGTCGAGGCGTTGGCCTGGCATGGCCACGGCCAGGCGGATTTCGTGCTCGGGCTTGTGCGGGGCCAGTTGCCACGCGACAAGCGAGTCGTCTACCAGGCCGTGATGCCCGAGATCCTGCGCCTGGCCGGGGCCATGAAGCTGACGCCGGCGGTTCCGCGGCTGGTCGATCACCTCGTCAGCGAAGAGGGCGAGGAACTGGCGGAAGCGGCGATGGCCGCCCTGGCCGCGATCGGAAACGACACGGTCACCAGCGCCCTGGCCCAGGCATGGTGGGACGCCGACGACGAGGCCCGCAGCGCCATGGCGGAAGTGCTCGGCCACATCCGCACCGAGCTTGCGGCCGAGCGCTGCCTGGCCCTGCTGGATCGCGAGGATTCCGATCTCGTTGCACATGCCCTGGCCTACGCGGCCATGGAGCAGCTCAACCCCGAGGCGATCGAACCCGTGCTGCCGCTGGTCCAGGGCGACGCCGACGAGTTGGAGCCCGACGAGCGCGACCTGCGCCTGGCGCTGGTGGCGGCGGCGACGATCACGGGCGTGCGATTCGCCGACTACGACGCCTGGTACAGGCAGGCGGCCGAGGCCGAGTGGGGCTGGCGGGCGATGGACCGCCCGCGCTACCGGCTCTCGGAGGCGGTGGAAGGCCTGCACCGCGTGCTGCAAGCCGAGCGCGAGCGCAAGCCCCAGCACGTTTTTCAGCTCAACCTCTCGCTCCGCGGCATCGCCCCGCGAATCTGGCGACGCCTGAGGATCCCGGACTGCCCCCTGACGCGGCTGCATGACATCCTTCAGGTCGCCTTCGGCTGGGAGGGGATGCATCTGTACGAGTTCACCATCAACGGCGTGCGCTACAGCGACCCGGAGATGATGGAAGGCGAGCACGAGGCCGATGCCTCCGCCACCTGGCTCAGTGATGTCGCCAAGGCGGATGACAAGTTCGTGTACGTCTACGATTTCGGCGACTATTGGGAGCACCAGGTCGTCGTCGAGAAGGTCGAGCCCGCCGACGACGGGTCGGCGATGCCTCTGTGCATCAAGGGCGCCCGCGCCGCCCCGCCGGAGGACGTCGGCGGCCCCGGCGGCTACGCCCAGATGCTCGAGGCGATCACCGACCCGGACCACGAGCAGCACGAGGAGATGCTCGATTGGCTCGGCGAGGACTTCGACCCGCAGGCGTTCGACCCGGCGGCGATCAACGACGAGCTGCGCGGTTTGATGGCCTGCCTCGGCGAGCTGCCCCCGTCGCGGAGCGAAAGTTAGCGGGCCCCGGCCGCCGAGGCGGTCATGAGCCCGCGCCGCGCCCGCGTCATCGACGT
>SKPT01000522.1 GCA_007119405.1 Phycisphaeraceae bacterium | reverse complement strand
TGGAAGATGAGGTTGTAGCCGTCCGCCTTGAGCGGATGGCTGGTGGTCATCAGCTCCTCGACGCTGCGGATGACGTGCCGCGCCTGCCGCGTGTCGGCGTCGGTCTGCGTGCTGGGCACGCCGTAGTCCTCGGGGGTCTTGGGCCGCAGCAGCGCGTGGGGAGCCGCGACGATGACGTTGGGCTCGTAGAAGGTCGAGTCGATCGGCTCGCGATGCAGAACCATGTTTTCGCCCGAGTCGATGAACTCGTCTTCTTCGCGGTAGAACTCGAGCCGGCCGGTCTTGGTGTACCAGGGCTTGTCCTCGTGGGCCTGCTCGTAGCCGCCATATTTGGGGTAGGTGCGTGTCTGGATGATGGCGGGGATGCCCTGCTCGGCGTTGCGCTCGAGCTCCTCGATGCGGTAGCCGCGCGTGGCGTTGGAGGCGTCGAGGATGCGCTGAAGGTAGGGGCGCGCCTGGCCGTTTTCGACGAAGTGCCACATGTCGTTGAAGCGGTTGTCGCCGGTGAGGCGTGCAAAGGCCCCGCACAGGCCCGCCATCACCTCGATGTCGCTGCGCGTGTCGTGGATGCGCGGCAGGGGGGTGACGGGGAAGATGGTGATGAACGGATTCGTCACGCTCACCGTCATGTCCGGGTACTTGAACTCCGCCCAGGAGTCGACGGGGTAGACCACGTCCGCATACTCGCAGCTCGCCGTCCACCACCACTCGCTGACCGCGATGAAGTCGACGCGCGGGTAGCCGTTGACCACGTTGTCGTAGTGGCCCTTGGCCGTGCCCATCAGCGAGTTGGAGTTGGAGACCATGATCGCCTTGGTCGGCGTGGGCAGGTGCGTCTTGCCGGTCAGCGAATGCTTGCCCATGCGCAGGATGCGGTCGCCGGCATTGAAGTAGTGAGCCGACTCGCTGCCGTAGTACGCCCGCGTGCGCACCGGCTTGTCGGGGTCGAGCTCGATGTCGAAGGGGTCCTCGGCGATGTACTGCGGCATCCCGGAGAGAAACGCCGCCCGATAGTTGCCCGCATAGGAGCCGACGTTGCCCCCGACGTAGCCCACATTGCGCGTCAGCGCGGCCACGAGGAACACCGCCCGATCCTTCTGATCGCTGTTGAAGAACTGGTTGGGCCCCATGCCCATCGCGAACAGCGCCTTCTCCGGGTTCTCAGCCGCAAGCTCGGCCAGGCGGCGCACCGCGGACGCCGGCGCCCAGGTCAGCTTTTCGACCTGCTCGGGCGTGTAGCTGGCGTCGAGCAGTTCGCGATTGGCGTTGAACACCGTGCGGCAGCGCACCTCGCCGCCGTCGGCGAGCGTGACGGTGACCTGGCCGTCCAGCAGCGGGTCGAAGCCCAGCGCGTCGAACTTGCCCGACACCTGGTCGCGGTTGACCGCCCGTGGCTCATCCGCCCCGGCGTCCCACATGACGTGATCGCCCCACTCGCGACGCTTGGCCTTGCCCACAACGGGCCCCGGCTGGGCGATCGGGGCCGGGCCCGCTTCGCCCTCGTCCAGCAGCGTGATGTTGTTGGAAAGCTCCGCCTGCGCGTAATCCGCGAACACCTCGCCCGCACGCAGCAGCTTGCCCGTGTCCTCGCGCACCAGCAGCGGCAGATCGGTGTGAGCCTTGACGTACTTCTCGTCGTACAGGCGGTCATTGATGATGACCTGCGCCATGCCCAGCGCCAGCGCCGGCGTCGTGCCGGGACGGACGATGACAGCCTCGTCGGCCTTGTTCATCGTCGCGCTGTACTCGCACGCGATCACCACGATCTTCGTGCCCTTCATCCGCGCCTCGGCCAGCCAGTGCGAATCCGGCATCTTCGTCGTCGTCCAGTTCATGCCCCAGACGAAGACGACGTTGGCGTGCTCGGCGTTGCACAGGTCGAAGTCCAGCGTCTGCTGGCCGGTGACCATCGGGTGGCCCGGGGGCAGGTCGGTGTGCCAGGTGTAGCTGTCCCAGTTGCGCGCCCCGCGCGCGGCGTCGGGCCCGACGCCGCGCTGGTGCGCATCGAGCAGGGCGAGCGAGTTGGCGACGCGGTGATGGGCAAAGATGCGCGTCGCGCCCAGCAGCGGCATCCCGCCGCGAAGCTTGATCGTCTGCGTGCCCGCCCCGCCGGTCGCCTCCACCATCAGCTCGTCGTAGCCCTGGGCGGCGAGCCTGGCCTGGCCGGCCTCGCCGGCGTAGGTCTCGCTGATGTCGGCCAGCGCTTCGGCGCTGTAGTTGAAGATCTCATCCCACCCGATCGCCAGCCACTCGTCCTGGCCGCGGTTGAGGTACTTCTCGCGGTCGATCTCGCCGGTGTTCGCGTCGCGCGGCATCCCGTCGTCGACCCACTGCTTGAACCCGCGCCGGATCATCGGCCGCTTGACGCGCCGGTCGCCGTAGAACCGCCGCACCAGCGCCAGGCCCTTCTGGCAGCAGCGCGGATCCCAGCGCTGCGTCGCGGCGTTGCCCTGGAGGTCCGTCGCCTTGTGGTAGTTCATCGTCGGGGCGATGCGCGTCACCACGCCGTTCTTGACGTGCGCCCAGAGCAGGCAGTTGTGCGTGTCGTTGGGCGCGCACAGGAACGAGAAACTCGAGTCGCTGGCATACAGATCGCGATAGACGCGCTCCCAGTCGCAATTGGGGTACTGGCCCATGGGGTTGTCCACGCGCAGGGCGCGCAGGTGGCCCACGGAGCCCACGGCCGTGGGCCCGAGCATCGCAAAGCCCACGCCCGAGGCCGCGAGCTGATAGAGGAACTGGCGTCGGCTGACACCGCCGGGCTTGTCAGAGTTGGGCAACGACTCGGTCATCACACGTGTCTCCAGGAAGGGCAGTGGGGGCAGTAGCCACGAATGAACACGAATAAACACAAATCATTTCGAGAACCGTGAAGCAGCGAAGGGCGCGAAGGGCGCCACGGCAATCGCATTGCTTTGTTCCGAATCTTCGCCACTTCGCTTGCCTTCGCTCCTTCGCGGTTCATCGATCAATCGGTCCATGCTGCGGTTGTTCGTCCGTCCACTTTGTGTTCATTCGTGTTCATTCGTGGCCATGTCTTCCTCAGTGGATTAGGTAATACAACGGAAAGACGAAGATCCAGATCACGTCCACGAGGTGCCAGTAGAGGCTGGTGGCCTCGATGGGCACGTCGCCGCGGGTGCCGGCAATGCGGTGCTGCTGAACGCGCACGAGCAGGTAGCCGATCAGCCCCAGGCCGACGATCAGATGCACCGCGTGCAGGCCCGTGGTCAGGAAGTAGAGCCCGAAAAACATGTGCGCCATCTCCGGCACGTCGTTGCCGCCGGCCGTGGCCTGCCCGGGCTTCTCCCGCGCCAGCGCCGCGGC
>SKPT01000316.1 GCA_007119405.1 Phycisphaeraceae bacterium | reverse complement strand
TGTGCCGAATGCTCACACGTCTCCGCGGCCCCGTTTGTGCCGGCCCGTTCGCACCTTTCAAGCGAAACCTGCTGCAATGCAAGCGACAATTTCATCCAGCCTTACCCGTCATGCCTGGCCGTGCCTGGTCATCACATTGATGCTATTGACGCCGACGCTCGCGGCGGCGGCGGAGCGCGGATCCATCCCGGAGCGTGACCCGGTCGTCGCCGAGACAACCGGCTTCCGTCAGGAGCTGATCGGCGTCCATCCGCGGCTTCTGTTCACCGCGGCCGACATCCCGCGCCTGCGGGACTTCTACCACAGCGAGGCTGCGACGCACTGGCGTGAGCACGTCGAGGAATACAGTCAGGTTTCAGTCCCGCCGGCGCGTGACGAGGTGGAGTTCACGACGAACGCCACCGATGCCCAGCGCCAGGGCGTCTGGCGTATGCCCACCGTGGCGCTGCACTATCTCATGACGGGCGACGAGACCTCCCGGCAGAACGCGATCGGCTTCCTCGAACTGCTGCTGGAACTTGACACATGGGAGGAAGGCGGCGAGCACAATTCGGGCATGGGGCATGCCAACATGCTGACCGGGGCGGCGCTGGTCTACGACTGGCTCTACCACGAACTGGACGAGGACTTCCGCGAGGCCATGCGGCTGAAGATCCGTGAAATGGCTCGTTACCAGTACTACGGCGGTCATCTCCAGCTTACTTCCACCGCCTACTACTGGCAGCAGGATCCGCAGAACAACCACCGCTGGAAGCGGGCCACCGGCGTCGGGCTGGCGGCGTTCGCCACCTACTCCGGCGACCCTGCCGAAAACTACCTGCTCCACCGCGCCGCCGAGGACCTCGCGCTGATCGCGCGCTGGCTCCCCATGGATGGTTCGTCGCACGAGAGCCCGCTTTACCAGGTCTTCGGCGGCAGCCACCTCGTGCTCGGCCTGCAGGCGGCCGACCACTGCTTGGGCACCAACTTTCTCGGCATCGACTACTTCAAGTACGCCGGTTACTTCCGCCTGCTGGCGATGACGTCCGGCATGCGCAGCAGCTTGCCATACGCGGATGACTCCGGCTTCGGGAGCTATGCCAACTTCTATCTGTTCGCGGCGAGGCTGCATGAGAACGAAGCGGTGATGGGTCGGGTGCGCGAGTGGCTTGCGCTCAATCCGGGCGCGGCCTGGATCGGATGGTTGTCGATCCTGTGGGATGATCCGGATTTCGGCCGCCAACCACCGGAGGACTTCCCCCGAATCGGCCACTTTCCCGACATCGGTTCCACCTTCTTTCATGACGCGTGGCAAGAGGACGGCGTGTCGGGACTCTTCCGGTGCGGCCCGCACGGCGGACATGCGCTCAACGACTTTCGCCGGCAACCCGACAGTTCGCTGCCGTGGATCAACGTGGCCCATGACGATCCCGACGCCAACAGCTTCGTCCTCGCCATCGGCGACACGCTCCTTGCCGAAACCTCCCGCTATTCCGCGCGCAAGCAGACAAGCAACCATAACACCATCCTGGTCAACGGCATCGGCCAGTTTGTCGAGGGCCAGGTCGAACGCCCGATGCAGTGGACGCTCCCCTCCGACTCGGACATGAGTCGCATGGCGTATACGACCGGCTGGCTTCACCACGGCGCCATCACCGGCATCGAGGGCGAAGCGGCAGGGGCTTACATCGCCTCCGATGAACCCGGGCGCGAACGGCCCGCCCTGGACCGCTACCGCCGCGCATTCTTCTGGGTCGAGGGCGACTATGTCCTGATTCTCGACGATGTTCATTCGCCTGAGCCGGTCGATGTCACCTGGCTGCTCCAGGCGGAATCAACGACCATCGACGACGCGGGGAAGGTGCAGCTTTCCAAGGACGACAAGGCCCTGCCCGCCATCGTGAGATCCGACCACGAGCTCGAAACGGCGGTGGTCGACGGTACGGCCGACCACCGTGGCGAGCCCCTCGGATGGCGTCAGTTGCAGGCGGTCGCGCACGAGACGTCCCGCGTGCGGTTCGCCAGCGTCTACGATCCATGGGGCCGGCAACTCGAACTCGAACTCGCAACCAGCGAGAATGGCCACGCCCGCGTGGTCGTCTCCGGCGACGACTTCCGCGACACGTGGTCCTGGGAAAGCGCTCCCGATGCTGAGACCCCATCACGTATCCGCGCTGAGCGCGAAGGGCGCGACCCCGCGGAAAGCTTTCCATACGACTTTTCCACCGCCACAACGCCGGACTTCCGCGGCCCGCCGGTGCTGATCCGGTGAGCGGGTGGTCTTCGGGCACCGACCGGCCCTGGCTGTCGACCTCAGGCCGAGGCTGTTGACGATCTGGGCCACGAGCGGTAACTGTTCGGTCGGGAAGCTGCAGAGGCTCGTCACGGCTGGCTCCGGTGGGAGCCAGCAGTTGCTCGATCAGGTCGGTGTGGTTCGGCGCCGGGTGAGTTGCGGTAGAATGGCGGCCGGATTCGAGCCTCAGGAGCAGCGCATGCCGCAGGTGCCCGATCGTATCGATCCCACTCAGCGCGTTCGGATGGGGCCTGGGCCCAGCGACGTTCCCGCCGGTGTGCTTGAGGCGATGGTTGCGCCCACCCTGGGCCATCTGGACCCGCAGTATCTGGGGATCATGGACCAAACCCGCCAGATGCTCCGGGACCTGTTTCGCACCAGCAACGAGGCCACCATGGTGAAGCGCTGGCTGCCGCGTGTGCGGCTTATGAAGCGCCGGCCGGCGCCGGTGCTTGAGGTCCGTGATGCCTGATACCGCTACCTTCATCCGCCACCTGCGCGAAATCTACCCGGACGAGCGCCTGCTCGTTGATGCGGCGGCCACGGCGGCATACGAGTCGGACGCGCTGACGGCCTTTGCCGTCGCGCCACGGGCCGTGGTCGTGCCCGAGTCGGCGGACGAGGTGGTCGCCACGGTGCGCCTGTGTCACGAGCATGAGGTACCGTTCGTTGCGCGCGGCAGCGGCACGAGCCTCTCCGGCGGCTCACTGCCCATCGCTGAGGGCATCGTCATCGCGCTCAACCGGCTTAACCGCGTGCTGCGGCTCGACACGGACCAGGCGATCGCCGTCGTGGAGCCGGGCACCATCAACCTCGGGGTCACGCGGCAGGCGAGCGCCCACGGCCTGTACTACGCGCCGGATCCGTCCAGCCAGCAGGTGTGCACCATCGGCGGTAACGTCGCTTTCAACTCCGGCGGCGCGCACTGCCTGCGCTACGGCATGACGGCCAACCACGTGCTGGGCATCAAGGCCGTGCTGGCGGACGGACAGCTTGTGCAACTCGGCGGCGAGAGCCTGGAGCGCACCGGCCCTGACTGGACGGGGCTGTTCGTCGGTTGCGAAGGTCTGTTCGGCATTGCGCTGGAGATCACGCTGCGCCTGCTGCCTGTGGCTGAGACATTTCATACGGTCATGGCGGGCTACGACGACTTGGAGAAAGCGGGCGACGCCGTGGCACGCGTGCTGGGCAGCGGTCTGCTGCCGGGGGCGATCGAAATCATGGACGCGCTGGCGCTCGAGGCCGCGACCGCCGCCGTGGCCACCAACTTTCCGAACGGGGCCGCGGCGGTGATGATCGTGGAGCTTGAAGGGCCGCGCGATCTTGTGGAGGCGGACAGTGCCAAGCTCGACGCCCTTATCCAGGCGTCCGGCGCCTTCGGGGTGACGGTCGCCACCACGCCTCAGGAGCGAGCGGCGATGTGGAAGGGGCGCAAGTCCGCGTTCTCCGCGGTCGGCCGGCTAAGCCCGGATTTCATCGTGCAGGACGGTGTGGTGCCGCGCAGTCGGCTGGGCTATGCGCTGCGACGGATCGGCGAAATGGCGAGCGAGGCCCACCTACGTGTGGCCAACGTTTTCCACGCCGGCGACGGCAACCTGCATCCGCTGATTCTCTACAACGGCCGCGTCGCCGGCGAATTGCAGCGCGCCGAACGACTGGCGGGCGGGATTCTGGAACTGTGCATCGAGCTGGGCGGATCAATTACGGGCGAGCACGGCGTGGGCATGGAGAAGCGCGAGTTTCTCGGCCAAATGTTCAGCCCCGCCGATATCGACGCCTTCCAGCGCATTCGCGCCGCGCTCGACCCGCACCGTGTGGCCAACCGCGGCAAGATGTTTCCCGGCCGCGAGGCGCCCGCGCTGGCGCAGCGCGGCCTGCATCCGCTGGAAGCACAAGGTTTGATCAGCCGCGAATGACCAGCCTCAGGCCCACAAGCATCGATGAGGTCCAGGCGGCTGTGCAGATGGCCGGCCGCCTGCTGCCGCACGGCGCGCGGACGAAGCCCGCGCTCACCGCCGTCGCGGACGAGGTGCAATGGCTGGACATGCGCGGGCTTACCGGTGTGGTCGAATACGCGCCCGAGGAATTCACCTTCACCGCCCTCGCCGGCACGCCGCTGCGCGACATCGACGCCATGCTCGCCCAGCGCGGTCAGTACCTGCCCTTCGACCCGCCGCTGGTGCGCGAGGGGGCGACGCTGGGCGGCACTGTCGCGGCCGGGCTCAGCGGCTCAGGCCAGAAGCGCTTCGGCGGGGTGCGCGACTTCGCGATCGGCGTGCGCCTGGTCGACGGCACGGGCCAGCTCATCCGCGGCGGCGGCAAGGTGGTCAAGAACGCCGCGGGCTTCGACCTGCCCAAGCTCATGGTCGGGAGCCAGGGCCGGCTTGGCGCCATCGTTGAGCTCACCTTCAAGGTCTTTCCCCTGCCCGAGGCCTGGCGAACCGTCCGCATCAACTGCCGGAACCTGCACGACGCGCTGGCGGTCATGGCCGCACTCAACCGCCAGCCGCTGGAGCTCGACGCGCTGGATCTGCACCCGCCCGCGACGCTCGTCGCGCGCGTGGCGGGCAATGCCGCATCGATCGACGCCCACGCTCGCCGAGTAGCCGCAATCGCGGATCGCCCCTGTGAGATGCCGAGCGTCGACGACGCGGACGGGTGGTGGCAGGCGCAGCGGTCGTTGAAGTGGTTGCCCCCGAGCCACCGCCTCATCAAACTCGCCACGACCCCACGCCAGGTGCCGGTGATCGAGGCATCGCTGTCGTCGCCGGACTCGCCGCGCTGCTACGCCGTGGCGGGCAATGTCCTGTGGCTGGCCTGGCCCGAGACGGAGCCCTGGCCCGGCGTGCGCGAGGTGGGTGTTGGGCTCACGTTGCTCGGCTCGTCACACCCGGGCGACGCCGCACCGCCACCGGATCCCGCGGCCGTCTTCGCCCAGCGCATCAAGCACGCGCTCGACCCGCAGCAGCGTTTCCCTGATCTGAGGCCGACCCATGCACCATGACATCCGCATTGCTGAGATCGGCCCGATGGGCAAGCCGATGGCGGAGGCGATCACCGCCTGCGTGCATTGCGGATTCTGCCTGCCCGACTGTCCGACGTATCAGCAACTGGGTGAGGAGATGGACTCGCCGCGCGGCCGGATCTATCTCATGAAGCGCGTGCTCGAAGGCCACCTCGAGCCTGCCCAGGCCCAACCGCACATCGACCGCTGCCTGGGCTGCCTGGCGTGCGAGACGGCGTGCCCGTCCGGAGTGAAATACAGCCAGCTCCTCAGCCCTTTCCGTGCAATGCACAGCCGCGCCGCGCCCCGGACGTGGACGCGCCGGCTCCAGCGTTGGCTCACGCTTCGCACGCTGCCGCATCCGGGCCGATTTCGCCTGGCGGTGCGCGCGGGCAAGTGGCTGCGCTGGCTCCGCCCGGCCATGCCCGCGGCGCTGAAGCCGATGATCGACTTGATGCCGCGCAACCTGCCCCCGCGTGACCCACTGCCGCCTGTCATCGCAGCCGAGGGCAAACGGCGGGCGCGCGTGGCGCTGCTGACCGGGTGTGTGCAGCCGGCGATGGAACCGGACATCAACCGCGCCACCGTCTCCGTGCTCGCGCGCAACGGCGTGGAGGTGCTCGTGCCCGCGAGGCAGGGCTGCTGCGGCGCGCTGGCGTGGCACGTGGGCGAGGCCGAGGCCGCCCGCGCCTCGGCCCGACGACTCACCAAAGCGATGCCCCGCGACGTCGACGCCGTCATCGTCAACGCGGCCGGCTGCGGATCGGGAATCCACGAGTACCCGACTCTCTTCGCGGGTGAGGCGGATCACGAAGCCGCGGCGGAGCTCGCCGGGCAGGCCGTGGACGTCATCAGCTTCCTCGACCAACTCGGCATCACCGCGCCTCCCACGCTGGCCGCACCGCTGCGTGTCGCCTACCACGACGCGTGCCACCTGGCGCATGGCCAGGGCGTGCGCAGCGCGCCGCGTCGACTGCTGGCGAGCATCGGCCGCCTTGAGCTGCTCGAGCTCGGCGACGGCGAGCGCTGCTGCGGCTCGGCGGGCACGTACAACCTCGACCAGCCCGACATTGCCCGGGAGCTTGGCCGCGCAAAGGCCGAAACCATCGCCCGCCTCAATGCCCATCTCGTCACCACGGGGAACATCGGCTGCATGGTGCAGATCCGCAGCCATCTACCCGGATTATCCGTGCTGCACACCGTCCAGGTGCTCGCCCGGGCTTACGAAGGTCGCTTGCATGCCGGGTGATGTGCCGTGCGACGGGCCGCGCATTGCAGGCTGGCGCGTCCGGGAAGTCGTAAGCCGTGGCGTCAGCCCGGCGCGCCCGCGGACGAAGATCGCACTGGTTCGCAGAGGGCTCGCAGGTTCTGCTCGGGCGTCGCCGGCGGGACGCCCCGGGCGGCGACGAGAAGCGGATCGCCCACGGTCGCGTAGCGCTGCCGCCCGGCCGCGCGCATCACCTACGCCTGTGCCAGCCCAATGTTGCGATCTTCGAACGAATGATGGCTGTACCGGCTTGGGGGCCGAGCCGTCCTCTTGTTCGCCGCTGGCCTTGCAGCCCGGTCGCCGATTGCGGATGCCCTACGCACAAGCGCCAGGCCCGCACGTGTGGGCGCCGAGCCCGAGCCCGACCCACTCATCGCTTCGACTCGCCGCCCGTCTCGCGGAGCCTGAGGCGAAGGAAAAAACGTTGAGAAGGTTCAACCCTTTTTGTGGTGCGGTGCGCCGGTTCGGGCGGCCGGCCGCTCATTTGCGGTAGCCCTTCGGTAGCCCTCAGAAAATGCCGCCTCAATGCCCCCCCGCGCATCTCTATTGTAAATGCCTTTTTAAGAAGCTCTTATGAATCGGGGCGACTGGATTTGAACCAGCGACCTCCTGCTCCCAAAGCAGGCGCTCTGCCAAGCTGAGCTACGCCCCGGCGGCGACAGGGACATCATATCGGCCGCATCGCCCCACGACACCTCGCCGCCGCCCGCTACCCGCCCGCTCCGTCGCCCCCAGGGCCCAGGCGCACCGTCGTGCGCGGGTGGAACGGGAACGCCCCGGCCAGCTCGCGCACATCCTCGCGCGTCACCGCCATGATGCGCTCCAGCTCCTCGGTCAGCGGCGCGTAATTGCCCAGGTACTGCCAGCGCGCGCCCAGCTCGCGCATCCGCGAGCCGGGGTTTTCGCCCTGCAGCGTCGCCTGCGTCGCCAGCTTGTTCTTGGCCCGCTCGACCTCGTCGGCCTGCACGTCGTCGGCGAAGCGGTCGATCGTCTGGGCCAGCTTCTGCTCGACCGTCTCCGCCGCCGCCGGGTCGCACGAGGCGTAGGCCATGTACACCCCCGTGTGGTCGTAGGGCAGGTACGCCAGGTCCGCCTCCTCGGCCAGGCCGGGATCGATCAGCGCCCAGTAGATGCGCGAGCCGTCCGTGTCGCCGAGCACGTCGGCGAGCACCTTGGCGGTGTAGCGCCGCTCGTCCTGCGCGTCCGGAGCCGGGCACAGCGAGGCGATGTAGTGCCGCGTCACCCGCGGGTCGCGCATCCCGCGCACGTGCTCGAACGGCGCCGGCTCGCCAAAGACGCGCCCGGCGCCGCTGGCCTGCCAGTGGCCCGCCAGCTTCTCGACGTCGCGCACCAGCGCGTCGAAGTCGACCTGACCCGCCGCCGCGACGATCACGTTGTCCGCACTGTAGCGCTGGGCGAAGTAGGCGCGCATCTGCTCGGGCGTGAGCTTCGTGATCGTCTCGTTTGTTCCCAGCACGCGGAACGCCAGCGGGTGCTGCTGAAAGTACTCCTCCAGCAGCGCGTCCTGGAGCCGCCACTGCGGCCGATCCTCGTACATGCCGATCTCTTCGAGGATGACGTTCTTCTCCATGTTGAAGTCGTCATCGCGAAGCGCCGGCCGAAGGATGTCGCCCAGCAGATCCACCGCCCGGGGCAGGTACTCGGGCAGGACCTGGGCGTAGTAGACGGTCTGCTCGTGGCTGGTGTAGGCGTTGTACTCGGCGCCGATCTCGTCGAACTCACGGTTGACGTCGTCGGCCGTGCGGCGCTGCGTGCCCTTGAAGACCATGTGCTCGAGGAAGTGCGAGACGCCCATGACCGGGGCGTCCTCGTCGCGGGCGCCGGTGCGCACGAAAAAGCCCACGGCCGCGGTGTGCGCCGCGTCGTTGGCCTCGGCCACGACCGTCAGGCCGTTGGGCAGCCGGTGTTGGTGGAACGCAAGTGTCATGGGGGGAAGCTGTTAGCTGCTAGCTGTTAGCTGTTAGCTGTTAGCCATGATTCAATCACCAAAACCGCATGAACGGACCATCACCTCGCAGCACACCACCTACCTCCAACAGCGAAAAGCGAAAGGCCAATACCTAAAAGCCAACGGCTAACAGCTCTTACCCCACCAGCTTGTCCAACTCTTCCTTGA
Organism: Phycisphaeraceae bacterium; assembly: GCA_007119405.1. The sequence goes on along the minus strand of SKPT01000316.1, from coordinate 3,472 downwards.
ACTGCGGCTTGGCGGTCACGCCCACGAAGCGCTGCACCACCTCGCCGTCCTTGAACAGCAGCACGCTGGGGATGGCGTTGATGTTGTACTTGAGCGACGTGTCGCGGTTTGAGTCGGTGTCGAGCTTGCCGACCTTGACCTTGCCCTCGTACTCGCCCGCCAGCTCGTCGATCGTCGGGGCGAGCATCCGGCAGGGCATGCACCACTCGGCCCAGAAATCCACCAGCACGGGCTTGTCGCTGTTGAGGACTTCGGATTCGAAATTGTCGTCGCTCAGCTCGAGCAGGTTATCGCTGGCCATGTCTCACTCCTGCGTGTTGCCGCGCCCGGCTGGCCCCATCGCCGCCGGGGCGAGGATTCTACGTCCACCATCTTAGCCCATCAACCGCCGCGGCGCCCGGTCGCCACCGGCCCGACGCAGGGCGTACCATGTCCCGTGGCTTGCCGCCTCGCAGAGCCCACCATGGCCAACGACACCGCCCCAGCCCGCACCCCGCCACGCCTGGCGCTGACCCTGGCGCTGGCCGCCGCGGCGCTGCTGCCCAGCTGCGCCCGGCGCACCATCGAGATCACCTCCGATCCGCCCGGCGCCCTCGTGCACCTCAACGACGAGCAGGTCGGCCGCACACCCCTCGAGGTCCCCTTCACCTTCTACGGCAGCTACGACGTACGGCTGGAGCTGCCCGGGCACGAGCCGCTGTGGACCACCGGCCGCGCCCGCGCGCCGTGGTGGGACTACCCGGTGATCGACCTCGTCGGCGAAGCCGTCGGCGCTCACGCCCGCGTCCACTGGCACTACGAGCTCGAGCCCGCCACGGCCCCGGGCGACATCGACCCCGACGCCCTCGAGGCCCGGGCACGCGAGCTGCGCGACCGCACCGAGTCACGCTGAGCTTCGCCTCGACGCCTACGCCTGCTCGCGCCGCCACGCCAGCCGCTCGGCATCGCCCCAGAGCATTTCCAGGTCGTAGTGCGCCCGCGCGTTGGGCTCGAACAGGTGCACCATCACCTCGATGAAGTCCAGCGCCACCCACGTGCTCGCCTCATCGCGGTCGCTGCCGAAGCGCTCGATCCCCTGCTCGCGCGCCAGCTCGCTGACGTGCCCGGCCACGGCCTTGATCTGCCGGTCGCTCGTGCCCGTGCCGATGACGATGAAGTCGCTGAGCTCGCTGAGCCCGCGCACGTCCATCACCAGCACGTCCTCGCAGTGATCGTCGGCCATCAGCCGCGCCGTTTCGATGGCGAAGGCCCTGGCCTGCTCGACCTGAGGCCCCGTCCGCGCCGGGCCGGGTCGCTGCTCGAGCTGGTCGCGGTGAGGCAGGGCGTGCTCGTCGCGGGAATTGGGCATGGAGCGCTGTTCAGAATGCGGGACACAGAACGCAAGACGAAGGTCAGGGAAGTCAGGGGAGTCGAGGAAGGCGCCGGAGCGACGCGTCCCGTTTCTGCTTCAACTTCACTGACTTCACTGACTCCCCCGATTCCCTTTCCCCCGCGAACCCTTCGGGCGACGTGGGCACCGCCAGGGCGACGGTCGATCGACCCGGGCGGTGCTCCGGCGCGCGCAACAACAGCCGGCGTCGTTCCGGCTGCGTGGCGAGGGGGTCATCCGAACTCAGCGGCCGAGCGCTGCCTGCTGCTGGCGGCGCTTCACGGCCTTGCGCAGCGCCCGCTGCTTGCGCTCCGAAGGCTTCTCGTAGAACGCCCGCTTCTTGATGTCCTTGGTCAGGCCTTCCTTCTCGCACAGCTTCTTGAAGCGGCGCAGCATCTGCTCAGCGGACTCCCCGCCTCGTGCCTTGATCCGGATCGCCATAGGTCTCCTTTCGTGTCGCTAAAACACTCACACACAACTGCTTATCGCTCCCGCCCGCCGGGGCGAGCCGCCCAATGCACCCGCCAGGATTCGAACCTGGAACCTGCGGTTCCGTAGACCGCCGCTCTATCCAATTGAGCTACGGGTGCCCCTTGGCGAGCCGTACACAATAGCAATCCGCCTGCGCCCCGGCAACCACCCCGCCACCACCCTGCGACCACCCTCCGCCTGCGCCTCGGCAACCGCCCCGGCCCTTCGCCGACTTGGGGGACTTGAAAACCGCCGCGCCGTCGCGACAATGGGGCGAGGTGTGGGCCCGGCGGTCGGCCGGGCCGGGCAGGCCCATCTCGTATGTGGGTGATCCTTTCGGAGGAGTCGCGCGTGGTGCCGCGGCGAAGGCGAATCGAGCCGGAGGATGCCCGCGAACGTATGGTCCGGGAGACCAGCGCGTTTCTGACCTGGGCCATCCGCACCCGGGCCGACCTGCCCCGCATCCCCTGCCGCCGGCTGGACCGCGGGGGGTTCAACGGCCTGCTTCAGCGCCGCGGCGCCCGCGCGGCCGTCACCCACTGGTGGTTGCGGGCCCTGACGCGCTGGGGATCGTAGCCCGCCCGCCTCGCACAACAGGAGTCATGGATGGCCGTCACCGCTAGAATCAGCACCAGCTACCGCGTCCGCCTCGGCGCCATCGCGCTGCTCGCGTTCGTCTTCTGCCTCGTGCCCTCGCGGGTCACAGGCTTCCTCTACGACGGCATGATCCGCTACCCCGAGCGCCAGCAGATCTACCTCGAGTGGGAGCAGCTCCGGGAGGAAAGGGACGACTGGCGTCAGGAGTGGCAGCGCCGCATGGCCGAGTACGGCTACCCCGAGCGCCCCACCCAATACACCGACACCGACATCGCCGTCCAGTACCTCATCGCCGCCATCCTCGGGGTCGTCGGCCTCGTGTTCCTCTTCGGATTTGTACGCACCTTCGGGCGATGGGTCGCCATCGACGACGACGCCCTGACCGCCAACGGCGGCCACCGCGCCACCTTCGACCGCATCGAGTCCGTCGACGCCGATCGCTGGGACACCAAGGGCATCGCCATCGTCCACTACCGCGACGATGCCGACCAGCTCAAGCGCATCACCCTCGACGACTGGAAGTTCGAACGCGAGCCCACCCAGGCCATCTACCAGCAGCTCCGGCAAAAGCTCGCCCAACGCGACGGCCAAGGCGGTCCCGACGAACAAGACGACGAGACGTCCGCCGCTGTCGACAGCCAGGGCGAGACACCTCGCGAGAGCTGATCGATTCCCCGCGGGTGCCACTGACAAGGCCGCTTCGGCCTTGTCAGTTCGCGACGTGCCGCGGGTCCGTCGCGCCGGTTCGCACTGAACGCCGTGAACTCTGGCTGTAGGGTGGGTAGAGCGAAGCGAAACCCACCACGCTGGCCATGGATTTCCGCCGCAACCGGTGGGTTTCGCTGCGCTCTACCCACCCTACATCGGCGCCGCCACGCGAAAGTTCACGGCGTCGAGTGGCACCCCAGCCGCTACGAATGGGTTGAAGCAAGGAATTATCCGGATTCGCCTTACCGGCGTTCGCCGGTGCCGCGTTCATCGCTCCGCTCGCCCCCCCTACAACCGCCGCAGCGCCGAGTGGTGGATCAGCCAGTA
>SKPT01000407.1 GCA_007119405.1 Phycisphaeraceae bacterium | reverse complement strand
TCCTGCCGCCATGGCCGATCCGCCATCACCCCCGCCATCACCCCCGCCATCATCCCCGCCGCCCGCGTGGCTGACGGCGCTGCGCGGCCGCTTCCTCGTCTTCGACGGGCCCGACGGCAGCGGCAAGAGCACGCAGGTGCATCGCTTCGCCCGCCACGTCGAGGCGGCGGGCCTGGAGGTCTGCCAGGTGCGCGAGCCGGGGGGCACGGCCATCGGCGAGCGCATCCGCCAGATCCTGCTCGAACCCGACCACGCCGAGATGGACGTGCGCTGCGAGATGATGCTCTACATGGCCAGCCGCGCCCAGCTCGTCGCCGAGCGCATCGCCCCGGCCCGCGCCGCCGGGCAGATGGTCCTCGCCGACCGCTTCATCAGCTCCACGCTCGCCTACCAGGGCACGGCAGGGGGGCTCGACGCCGAGGACATCCGCGCCGCCGGCCGCATCGCTGTGGGCGAGCATTGGCCCGACCTGTGCGTCGTCTTCGACGTCGATGAGCACACCGCCGCGGCCCGGCTCTCGCCGCTGCTGGATCGCATGGAGCGCAAGGGCATCGACTACCACCGCCGCGTCCGCGCCGGCTACCTCGACCAGGCCCGCGCCGCCCCCGACCGCCACCTCGTCATCGACGCCGGCGCCGAGCCCGACACCGTCTTCGACCGCCTGCTCGCGGCCCTGCGCCGGCGGCTGTCGGCCGAGGTCGCGTAGGCCCTCGCCCATGCGCCTGCTCACGCACAACGTCTACTGGTTCCAGGGCTCGCCCTCGCGCTGGGGCGCCGAGCGCGTCGCCGCCGTCGACGAGGTCTTCAATGCCCTGGCCCGCCTCTACGCCCGCGCCCGGCCCGATGTCATCGCCTTGCAGGAGGTCCACGACGCGACCCTCGTCCACCGCCTCGCCGACGCCCTGGGCTTCACCGCCCACCACCACGCGCCCGGCGGCCAACTGTCCGACTACGGCGGCGCCCTGCTCACGAAGCACCCCGCCCCCGCCACCGGCCCCGCCACCTTCACCAACCACACCCGCAACGAGCGGGTCACCCACGAGCGATGCCACCACCGTCTTGCGCTGCACGAGCCCGTCGCCCCCGCGCTGCACGTCGCCAACGTCCACCTGCCCAGCAACCGCCGCGCCGCCGACCCCGACGCCGGCCACGCCCTGCGCCTCGCCGAGCTCGAGCACATCCTGAGCGTGAGCCCCGCCCCCGACGTGGTCATGGGCGACTTCAACGCCAAGCCCGACAGTCCGCCTTACCGCGCCATGCTCGACGCCGGCTACATCGACACCGCCGCCGCCCTGGATGCCCCCGGCCCCACGTGGCGCTCGCGCATCGACTACATCTGGCTGCACAAGCGCCACCTGCCCCGCCTGCGCCGCTACGAAACCCTCGACAACGCCGACTTCCACCGCGCCGACGCCGACGACAAACCCTGGCGCCTGAGCGACCATCCGCCGATCATGATCGAGATCGCATAACGTCCGGCCGCGAAACAAGCCGCTCGCGGCTTCGCGAAGCGCTGCGATCACCCCGCGACGGTCGCTCGCGGTGGTTACCCCACCATCACGTCCACGATCCCCGCCGCCCCCAGCAGCAGGCTGATCACGCCGTTGACGGTGAAGAACGCCACGTTCAGATGATTCGTCCGCGAGCCCCACACCAGCGCATGCTCGACGAGCAGCAGCGCGATGGTCACCACGCACGCCAGCGTGAACCACAGCCCCAGCATCGGGCTCGCCAGCGCCGCGCCCACCAGCAGCCCCGCCGCCGCCAGGTGCAGCAGCCGGCTGGCCCACAGTGCCCCGGCATCGCCGAACCGCGCCGGAATCGAGAACAACCCCTGCTCGCGATCCACGTTGCGGTCCTGCAACGCATAGATCACGTCAAAGCCCGCGACCCAGCACAGCACCATCCCGGCCAGCAGGTACACCTCCGCCTGCGCCAGATACCCCGGCTCGATCGCCACCGCCGCCGCCAGCGGGCTCAGCGCCAGCGCCCCGCCGAGGATCACGTGACACGCCCACGTCACGCGCTTGGTGAAGCTGTACGCCGCCAGGTACGCCACCACCAGCGGCGAGAGCAGCGCCGGCCAGGGATTGCCATAGAACCACCAGAACCCGCTCGCCCCGGCCACCAGCCCCAGCCCGCACACCACCGCGCTGTGCAGCACGAAGCGCGCCGGCAGCGCCCCGCGCGGAATCGCCCGCCCGGCCGTACGCGGGTTGGCCGCGTCGATGCGGGCGTCGGCCCAGCGATTGACCGCCATCGCCACCGTCCGCCCCAGCACCATGCACAGCACGATCAGCGCCAGCTCGCCGACGTAAGGCCAGCGCCCCGCCCACCCGGCCGCGAGAAACGTCGCCAGCAGCGCAAAGGGCATCGCGAACACCGAGTGCGCCAGCTTGATGTCGCCGGCCAGCAGCGACACGCGCTGGGCCAGGCGCACGGCAGATTGACTTGAGCTCAGACTCGTCATCGCTCTGATTATCGTCCCGCCGCCCCGCCGAGCAACCCGGCGCCAGCAGGGGTGCCGCCAGCGGACCGGCCGCCCGTGGCACCCCGCTTTGGGCACACACCCGGTAGAATCACATCGACTCCTTCCGAAAGGCCCCACCATGGACCGCCACGCCTTTAGCGACCCCGCCAAAGCCTATCGCGGCGTCACCCTCTGGATGCTCAACGACGCCCTGGACGTCCGCGAGATCGCACGCCAGCTCGACGGCCTGCACCACGCCGGCTTCGGGGCGATGATCGGCCGCACCTTCAACGGCCTGCGCACCGAGTACCTCAGCGATGACTGGATGAACGTCATCGCCACCATCATCGACGGCGCCGCCAAGCACGACATGAAGGTCTGGCTCCAGGCCGGCTACATGCCCAGCGGCGTGCCGAACCTCGACCCGCAAAGCGCCCACCAGGGCATCGCCCTGCGCGACGCCGCCGAGCCGCCCCACGACGCCGAGCTGCGCGTCCTGGCCACCCACGCCGGCCAGGCCATCACCCTCCGACGCCTCGACAGCGTCCTCGACCTGCTCAACACCGACGCCGTCAAACGCTACCTCGACAAGGCCTACATCGAAACCTGGCACGGCCGCTTCGGCCAGCACTTCGGCGAAACGGTCGAGGCCGTCTGGGTCGACGAGCCCCACTTCCGCCCGCCCCTGCTGCCCTGGTCCGACAACGTCCCCGACGCCTTCGCCCGCCAGTGGGGCTACGACCTCACCGACCACGTCGCCAGTCTCATCTTCCCCGTCGGCGATCACCACAAGATCCGCCACCACTACTGGCGCACCGTTATGGAGCTGCTGCTCGAGGGCTACTTCCGCCCCGTCGGCCAGT
>SKPT01000231.1 GCA_007119405.1 Phycisphaeraceae bacterium | reverse complement strand
ATTGTCGCAAGTGCGGCTTCGACCTGTTCGGCTCAGGCGATGACGCGGCGAGTTGCCCGGAGTGTGGCCAGGTGCTGCGGCGCGACGGACAGCCGGTTGCGCGGGCGCGGGTGATGGGGCAGCGCCGGCGGCGGTGGTGGGCGATGGTGTCGGGTGTGCTGGCGCTGATGATCGCGGCAGGCGGGGCGGCAATGTGGCATGGGGCCTCGAAGGCGACGGGGTATGGGTGGACGCCGAGCGCGGCGCTGGTGTGGGTGGTCGAGGATGAGCTGGCACGCGATGATCTGACGCGCCGGCTGGGTGGCGGGCAGTTGAGTGATGACTTGGCGACGCGGCTGGTGGATTACGCGCTCGATGTGCAGGGCGATGCGGCTCGGCCGTGGGACGAGGCATGGGGCGCGGTGGTGGAGCAGGCATTTGTGGTGGGTCAGCTCAGCGACGCTCAGCTCGAGCGCTATGTGCAACAGGCGACACGGCTGCGGCTGACGGTGCGGCAGCGCGTGCAGCATGGGCGCATGCCGGCGGCCGGTGTGGAGCATGATCGGAGCTGGCTGCGCCTCGGGCCGGCGACGGCGTGGTCGGCGACGGTGCATGTCGAGCAGATCCGCGTCGAGGGCGAGGCGGTGCAGTTGCCCCGGTCGTGGACGCCGGGCCGGGAAGTAGGGCGCTTCGAGTATGAGGCGGGGACAATGAGGCTGCGCAGCGGATCGTTCACGCATCTTCCGCTGGAGGCGGTGGGCACGCATCGCGGGTTTGTGGATGTGGAGGTGGACGCGGGGTTGTCGGTTGAGCTGGAGATCGCGGGTCAGGCGCTGCCGCAGCCGGTGGTGTTGCCGGCGGATCGGGTGGCGGGGACGGTGGCTGGGCAGGTGGAGGTCGTCGATGAGCTGACGGGCGTGTATCTGGCTGAGGCGGAGTTGCCGGTAAGCGAGCAGGCGACGCGGGCGGGGGTATGGGTTGAGCAGCCGAACCCGGCCCGTAACGAAAGCTCGCCGGTGCTGGTGGTGGCGGTGTTGGATCAGCCAGAGCGGGTGGAGTTGACGTGGGAGTTTCGCGTCGGGCAGGAGACGGTGCCGGTGCGCTCGATCGGCAGCGGCAGCGGTCGCGGTGTGCCGCGGCCACTACCAGACCTTGCGCTTCGATCTGTCGCGGCTCCGGCGTGATCGGCCGGGGCTTGAGCAGGTGGACGTGATCGTGCGGCCGAGCGTCGAGCGCGCCGAGACGGCGATCGAGCCGGTGCCGACGTGGCTGGGTGAGTGGGTGTTCGAGGGTGTACCGCTCGATGCGCCGATCGAGAACGATCGCGCATCGGCGGACCTGCATCGCGTGGACGTGCTGCCGAGCCTGGTGGAGGCGAAGGCGCGGGCGTTGACGTGGGAGGAGGCGGCGGGGCAGAAGTAGCCGGCCGACTGGTCGCTGTGCCAAGGGGGCGATCGACGAGGTGGCGCGGCGCTCGCCGCGGCCGCATAATCTACGCAGTTGAACCCGCGCCGGCGCGACATGAGCCTGCGCGGGGCCGAGCTGCGACGGGAGTCTGCGGATGCCGGCCAATCCAAGCTGGGCGGAACTGTTGGTTCACTGGATACCGTGGCTGATCATCCTGGTGATTCTGCTCATGCTGGCCGCATGGTTCCTGTTGTGGCTCTCCCGCGGTGGGTCTGCGGGCGAGGCTGCCGGGCGTGACGAGGCTACGGAGACCGGCACGTGCGGTGCGTGTGGCTACGCGGTGCGGGGCCTGCAATCCTGGACTTGCCCCGAGTGCGGCGCCGATCTGCAACGGGTCGGTGTGAAGCCCGCCGCCAGGGATTCCCGCCGACGCGCGAAGGTAGGGCTCGCGTTGTTGGCGGTACTCCTGATGATTGTGTTATTCCTCGCGTTGATGGTGCCGACCCGCGTGGCTTCGCCACCACCGGTTTCCGCGCCTACCCAACCTACGCCGGCGCCGGCCGCGTCGCCATGACGGCGCGGGGGGGGCGGATGACGGTACTGGGCAGCCTGCGATTGCGGACCGGTCACGTCAGCGGTCACGCTCATCGGCCGAAGGCATACTTGGCGCAATCCCCGTCCTCGTTTCCTGCCAATGCACGGCACCGGCACGGCTGAACGGGTGGGTGACCGTCACGCGACGCGCTGGATGCACGCCGAAACAAGTCGCCAAACTCGCCATTCTGGCCCCCCCTGTGGGAAATCCGTCACAAACCCCGGAGGTCCGATGCGACACCAGGGCCAGCGTGGTGGCGCGGCCTAAATGGCGTACTGACAGGCGCTTCCGTCAGAGCAGCCGCGATGCCGAACGCTGAAGGGTGACCACAGCGAAGCGGAGCGTGAGTCCCTGCGCGGACGATCACGGGACGCACATTCAGCGGCCAATGCGAACCAAAGCGGCAGGCGGTCACGATGCGCGGTCACGCCGGTCCAAGTCTCCGGCATCAGGGGATGCTGCCCGCCCCATCGATGAGAAGGGCGCCCACGACGAGGGCAACAGCGAGCCAGCTCAGGTATGCGGCGGCCGATGTCAAAGCTGGGCGCCCGAATCGTCATGTCGGCGTGCTGCTGTCGTCGGCTCAGCTACGCTGCTCCGGCGATGACCACAACGATGAGAAGCCCCACGCCGAGACAGAAGCCGACATCCGCGGCCTGCTGCCTGCGCCGGCCGATCTGCCAGGCGATGTAGCTAACCGTCAGGGCCACGGCGAACGTGACCAGGTACACGCCGACGGCCTCGCCAACGATCGTGGCCGGGGGCGGTGGTGGATTCGTCGCACGCATGATCAGGTCCGTGAACACCGGCACCAGGCCGATGATCCAGGAAGTGGCGGATATCCGGAAGCCTTTCGGTAGCCCCCGCTGAAACCGCCAGGTCGAGGTTCTCCCGCGCCCTGCCGACGGTGGACGGCCGGCGCCTCGCCTGCCCTCAGTCGCGGCCCCGGGCGTGCCCCGGGTGCCGGCGCTGCCAACGATCGGCTCATGACCACCATCAGCGGCAGTGGCGGGGCGCGAAGGATCCGCCGGCCGCGGGGCGGGTTGTGCTGCGGGACTGGGGTGTCGGTCGCTGGGGCCCGGCGCCCCGGCAGCCAGACCGGTCACATGCAGGCCCTCGGCCTCACCTCGCGCCACCGCCTGCCGTGCGGTCGCGGCCGGGCACTGAAGCTGCACGTGCCGGCCCGACACGCGCTCGACGCCCCAAATCCAGAAGTAGCTCGACCGACTCATGGGCTGCCCCCTTGCTGGTAGGCCACGAAAAAAGCGGGGTCCGCCATCCGGCGGACGCCCCGTGATTGCGGGCCTACCACAGCCCAGCACCCGGTTTGTCCGCCGGGTGCCGTACCCCGCTTT
>SKPT01000038.1 GCA_007119405.1 Phycisphaeraceae bacterium | reverse complement strand
TTCGACGATCTGCTGGGGACTGTGACGAACACGCTTCTTGCCTGACATCGGATTCTCCTTGGCCATGGTGACCAGTAGAGACTCTCATTCAGGCTGGATCAAGTTTTGCCAGGCAGGCCACGGCACCACCGTGCTGACCAGAAGCTTGTAGCGATCACGCGCGCTAAGCTGGGTGAAGTCGAGCAGCATGAGTCATCCAACCTCACAAAAGCCACGAAGGAACACAGGATAAGCGAAGCAGCCAGGGCAGGAAAACGGAAACGCAGAGCAGCGCCCCCGTCGTCTCACTGGTCGTGTTACCCGCCGTTCCGCTTCCTCCTGCCTTCCTGCCCTTCCTGCCTTCCTCATTTTCCTCCGAGGACCTCCTTCGCGAGCTTCGCCCCACTTCGCCGCTTCGCGGTTCTCGCTCGCTCACGCCGCCGGCCGCGGGATCGCCGGCAGGATTTTCTCGAGCTCCCCGCGCTCCGACTCCAGCCACGGCGGCAGGCGCAGCGCCGAGCCCAGCGCCGCCGGCGACTCGTCCACCGTCATGCCCGGCCCATCCGTCGCGATCTCACAGATCACGCCGCCCGGCTCGCGAAAGTAGATCGAGCGGAAGTAGACACGCTCACGCACCTCCGACACCGCCACGCGCGCCGCACGCAGCCGCTCGCGCGAGGCCTGCTGGGCGTCGTCGTCGGCCGCGCGGAAGGCGACGTGATGCACCGTCCCCGGTCCGAACGCCCCCGCCGACGCGTCGGCCGCGTCCACGACGTCCAGCCAACGCGCCGGCGCATCGCCGTCGCCGTCGGCGACGAGGTGGTAACGCGCCCCGTCCTCGCTGCGCCCCTGCACGCTCATGCCCAGCATCTGTTCGAGAAAGCCAGCCGTGGCGGCGGCGTCGCGCACACTCAGCGTCGGCGCGTCGAGCGCCCGGACCGCGTGCTCGCGCACCACCGGCCCGGCGGAGACGTAAGGCCACGCCTCGCACCCGGGCCGCTCGATCAGCTCGACCGTCAGCCCATCGGGATCGCGCAGCGCCAGCCGCGCGCCGCCCAACGACTCATGCCTGACGCCGGCGTCATCGAGCCGCTCACGCCAGTAGTCCAGCGACCCGCCCGGCACCGCCAGGCCCATCGACGTGACCTGACCCGCCCCCGCCCGGCCTCGATCGGCGCCCGGCCAGAGGAAGAACGTCACCAGCGTGCCCGGCTCACCCAAATCGTTGCCGTAGTACAGGTGGTAGGAGCCCGGGTCGTCGAAATTCACCGTCACCTTCACCAGCCGCAGACCCAGCGTCTGGCTGTAGAAGCGCAGGTTCGCCTCCAGGTCCGACGCGATGGCGGTGACGTGGTGGAGCATGGGAGTTCACAATGCAGAACGCAGAATGCAGAACCCAGAACACGCAACAGAGCGAGTATAGCGCGATGGGCTAACGCCCGTCCTGAGCGAGTCTGCGAGCGAAGGGCGGGATTTCTTCCGGACTCACGAGCTTTCCATCTCCATCGCCGCCCCCGTCGCATGGTGCCCATCATCCGGCGCCGGCTGATCCGTCGGATCCACCACCGCCGCCGCCGTCCGCGGCCGCAGCCGCACCGCCTGGCCCACCGCCAGGTCCACCGTGTACTCCGTCTGCACCGTGTATTCCGCCCGGCCCAGGCGCACGCGATACGTCAGGTCGTGCCCCTTGAACTCCCGCGACACGATCCGGCCGCCGGCGGCCTCCGCCTCACCATTGACCGCCTCCAGCGCCAGATGCTCCGGCCGCAGCGACAGCGTCACCGGCCCCGAGCTGAACGTGTCCAGCTCCACCGGCCCAAGCGCCGTCTGCGCCACCCGGCCGGACGCCTCGGCCTCGAGCAGATTCGTCCGCCCCAGGAACTGGGCGACGAAAGCGCTGCGCGGCCGGGCGTACACCTGCTCCGGCACGCCCGTCTGCATCAGCCGCCCGTCGCGCATCACCGCCAGACGGTCGGCGGTGGACAGCGCCTCCTCCTGGTCGTGCGTCACCAGCACCACGGCCATGCCCGCGCGGTGGGCGATCAGGCGCACCTCGTTGCGCGTCGCGTGGCGCAGATCCGGGTCGAGGCTCGAGAACGGCTCATCGAGCAGGATCACCCGCGCCCCCGGCGCGATCGCCCGCGCCAAGGCCACCCGCTGCTGCTGGCCCCCGGACAGATCGTGCGGCCGACGCTCCTCGTAACCCATCAGCCCCACCATCCACAGCGCCTCCTTGGCGACCTGCTTGCGGCGTTTGCGCGGCACGTGGCGGATGCCGAACATCACGTTCGCCAGGACGCTCAGGTGCGGAAACAGCGCGTAGTCCTGGAAGACGAAGCCGATGCCCCGCTTCTCCGGCGGCACGAACACGCCCGGGCCCTGGAGCATCCGCCCGGCGTGGAGCACCTCGCCGCTGTCGGCGTGCTCGAAGCCCATCACCGTCCGCAGCGTCGTCGTCTTGCCGCAGCCCGAAGGCCCGACCAGCGCAAAGACCTCCCCCGGATGCACGCAGAACGTCACATCCTCGATCACCGGCCGATCAAGCCCCGCGAAGGACTTTGTCAGGTGGTGAACGCACAGCAGCGCGGGTTGGGAAGGAGGCGAGGACATCGGATTGCTGATTTCTGATTGCTGTATTTTGTTTTACGTCGTCAAGCTGCCTTTTCAACCCCCCTCCCTCCGGGAGGGGCAGGGGGAGGGCGTCACCTGCTGCCGTGGGTCTGCATCCCGCCAGCAGACCGGCTTCCACGACGCATGCCTTGATCGGCCACGCAACGCGATCGGAGGCACCCTCCCCCAGCCCCTCCCGGAGGGAGGGGGGCCGCGGAATCCCCGCATCCTAATCCATCCTCGGTGTGCATCACCATGCATCGGTGGTTCAATTCAGCCTTCCTGCCGCTCCTGGCTCAGCAGCACCGCCACGAAGCCCGCCGAGACCAGCATGATCAGCAGCGCGAACGGGGCCGCCTCGGCGTACATCGCCTCGCGCGTGTGGCTCCAGATGTTCGTCGCCAGCGTGTCGAAGCCCAGCGGCGAGAGCAGGAACGTCAGCGGCAGCTCCTTCATCGCCGACAGAAACACCAGCGCCATCGCCACCACCAGCCCGCTGCGCAGCAGCGGCAGCGTCACACGCACGAACGTCGCCAACTGACTGTAGCCCAGCGACCGCGACGCCTCCTCCAGCCGCGGCGTCGCCTGATAAAGCCCCGCCCGCACGGGCCCGACCGCCTCGGCCAGAAAGTGCAGGCTGTAGGCATACACCAGCACCAGCGGCAGCTCCTGGTACAGCCAGGCATAGGCGGTGTCCGGCAGGAACGAGCCCACGATCACCAGCGCCAGGGCAAAGGCCAGCGACGGCGTGGCGTA
>SKPT01000626.1 GCA_007119405.1 Phycisphaeraceae bacterium | reverse complement strand
CTCGGCCTGCTCGTGCTCTTCGGCGTCGCCATGAAGCAGGCCATTCTCCAGGTCGACCACACCAACCAGCTCCGCGAATCTGGCCTCGACCGCACCACCGCCATCGTGCAGGCCAACCGCGATCGCCTGCGGCCGATCCTGATGACCGTGCTCACTCTCATCGCAGGCATGTCGCCGCTGGTCATCGGCGCGGGCCCCGGCGCCGAGGAACGCCGCGCCGTCGCCGTCATCGTCATCGGTGGCCTCAGCCTTTCGCTCCTGCTCACGCTCATCGTTATCCCCGTCGCCTACTCGCTCATGGACGATTTACGCGGCCTGATCCGCCTGACAGCAAGCGAATCGGCATTGAACGCAGAGCACGGACACGTGGCCAGGCAAGCTGACCGAATTTGATCGTTGAAGCTTGGCGTCGCGTCCGCCAATGAGGAGGCTCATGAGGTGCGAACGAATTCGATCAGATCCTCGCTGCCCATGAAGCCGGCGCGGGCCAGTTCCTTCCCGCTTCCGTCGACGAGCAACAACGTTGGAATCCCCCGGATGCCGTAGCGTCGAGCCACATCCGCGTTGGCAGGTAGATCTACGTCAATCCTCACCGGGACAACGTTCTGCGTCGCGGGCCGCCGCCCCGGTCTATGACGTGGCCTCGCTCGTCAGTCATACGTCGCGCACACATCGTGATGGCTTGGACGTGGCATTGGAATTCCTTACTGTCGTCGAGCCGATCCACCTGCGTGGGATTACCAGAGTGGGATTTGCCGTCATGGGAGCGTTCTCCATTGCGGTCCGGATGAGAGGGGCGTGGAGCAAGTGGCGGATCGGACGCTAGAGTAGTCGTATGCTGCCGATGAGGACGGCGATGGAGGCATGCTGATGCGTGAGTTTTTCGAAGCGCCGTGGCCGTGGTACGTGGCGGGGCCGTTGATCGGCCTGGTGGTGCCGCTGCTGTTGCTGCTGGGCGGCAAGGTGTTCGGGATCTCGGTGAACCTGCGGCATATCTGCGCGGCGGTGCCGGTGCCGGATCGATTCAGGCCGTCGTTCTTCCAGTATGACTGGAAGGGTGCCGGGCTCTGGAACCTGACCTTCGTGATCGGTATTGCGATTGGCGCATTTCTGGCGGTGCTGCTGCTGGGAACGCCGGACGCAGGGCAGTCGGTGTCGGAGGCGACGCGTGCGGACCTGGCGGAACTGGGCGTCGCCGATGCGCACGGTCTGGTGCCGAACGACTTTTTCACTTGGTCCGGCTTAGCGACCCCGGCGGGCTTCGTGCTGATCGTCGTGGGTGGGTTTCTGGTGGGCTTCGGCGCCCGCTACGCCGGCGGGTGCACGAGCGGCCACGCCATCTCCGGCCTGGCAGACCTTCAGCTTCCGTCGCTGGTCGCCGTCGTTGGCTTCTTTGCCGGCGGTCTCCTTGCGACGCACCTGCTGCTGCCGCTCGTCATCGGAGGTGGCGGATGACGACCAAGCCGAGCACCGTTCAGGAGCCGGAGGGTGGGGCGGCGTCGCGGGAGCCGGGGCCTGCCGATCGCCGTCCGCTCGCGCTGCTGGGCTATCTCGCCATCGGGATGTTTCTGGGCTTCGTGTTCATTCAGAGCGAAGTTGTCTCCTGGTACCGCATCCAGGAGATGTTCCGGTTCCAGAGCTTTCACATGTACGGCATCATCGGTGGGGCCGTCGCGGTGGCGGTGATTTCGCTGCAACTGATCAAGCGATTCGATATCCGCACGGTGGACGGCGAGCCGATCCGGCTGGCGCCCAAGCAATGGGGCGACAGCCGCATCCCCGGCGCTCGCTACTGGATCGGCGGCACGCTGTTTGGCGTCGGCTGGGCGATGCTGGGTGCATGCCCGGGGCCGATCTTTGCTCTTTTAGGCAGCGGCGTGACCGTGCTGATCGTCGCTTTGCTCGCGGCGCTGCTGGGCACTTGGGCCTACGCGCTGCTGCGGCCGTACCTGCCGCACTAACCGTACAGGAGATGAACCATGCTGTTTCGTCAGATCGTCGACCCGAAGCTCGCGCAGTACGCTTATCTGGTCGGCTGCCAGCGCACCGGTGAGGCACTGGTGATCGACCCCGAGCGGGATATCGACAGGTACATTGCCACCGCGGAAGCCGAGGGGCTGCGTATCACGGCGGTGGCGGAGACGCACATCCACGCGGACTTTCTCTCGGGCGCCCGCGAGTTCGCCGAGCGCCTGGGCACCCGGGTCTACCTCTCCGACGAAGGCGGCGCGGAGTGGGCCAGCGACTGGGCCCGCGGCGGGCAGTACGATGCTCACTTCCTCAAGGATGGCGACACGTTTGAGATAGGCCGTATCGAGGTGCGGGCGATCCATACCCCGGGCCACACGCCGGAGCACCTGAGTTACGCGATCACGGATTACGGCTCGGGCGCAACGGTGCCGATGGGGGTGGCGACCGGCGATTTCGTTTTCGTCGGCGACCTTGGCCGACCTGACCTTCTGGAGCAGGCGGCCGGGATGGCGGGCGTACAGGAACCGGCGGCCCGGCAGCTTTATGCCTCGCTTCAGCGGTTCAGCACGTTGGAGGACTACATGCAGGTGTGGCCCGCACATGGGGCGGGCTCCACGTGCGGCAAGAACTTGGGGGCCGTGCCGCAGACGACCGTGGGCTACGAGAAGCAGTACAACGCGGCGCTGACGGCCGCCGCCGATGGTGAAGAGGCCTTCGTACGGGCGATCCTCGCGGGCCAGCCCGAGCCGCAGACCTACTTCGCCCGGATGAAGCGCGACAACAACCGCGGCGTCCCCCTGCTGCACCGCCTGCCAAACCCGCCGCGGATGGCCGTCGCCGAGCTACGCAATTTCGTCGACGCCGGCCGCGGCCTCGTGCTGGACACACGGCTGGATCGCTCCGCCTTCATGGCGGCGCACATCCCCGGCTCGCTCTATGCCCCGCTCAACCGCAGCTTCAGCATGGCCATCGGGTCGGTGAAGCCGCGCGCGATGGCCAGGGCGCGGTCCATCTCGCTGCGCATCGCCTCGTCCGCGTAGCGCAGGGCCACGGCTACCACCGAATCCACCGTCGCGTCGGGCCTGCAAGCCTCGGCGATGGCGGCGACGTACACGCCGGCCCAAACGAGCGCCCGGTCGGTCGGCGCGTAGAAGAGGCGACCGATGTCGAGCACGTCGCGGAAGGCCCCATCGGGATCGCAGGCGTTGATGAGCCCGATTGGCTGGCAGGCTCGGTTAAAGTTCAGGTCGTGCCACCCCGAGAGGCGCCCCGCCTCGATACCGGGCACACCGCACTTCATGAGCCGGATTACCTGCAGATCCTCCGGCTGGGTCATGTACCACATCTTGTCCAGGTCGGTGACCTCGACGACGGTCGT
>SKPT01000150.1 GCA_007119405.1 Phycisphaeraceae bacterium | reverse complement strand
GGCGTCGCCGTCTGGTTCATGCCCCTGCCCTTCCACAACTACGGCTCCATGACCGTCTTCTACCGCTCCTGCGAGCTGACCGGCACCAAGTTCTGGTCCATCTGGAAAGCCGAGCTCCTGCTCACCCCCATCGTGCTCGTCGGCTCGCTCATGTTCGCCCACTTCATCTGGCAGATGGGGCCGATCCCCGGCCCGCAATACCTTTACGCCCAGGAGTGGTGGGAGGTCTCCGCCGCCAACCAGTCCATCGTCCACAGCTCCACGCTCGGCGGCTTCACCCCCTTCGAGCAGGCCCTGGAGTGGCGCTACATCGTCGCCGGCACCGTCCTCGGCTCGATCACCTTCGCCACGTTCAACTGGCTCGGCGCGCCCATCTTCCTCGTCTACGGCGTGGTGCGCGGCCTCAACCAGACCCTCCCCTTCATGGTCATCCCCCAGTTCGTCGGCGCGCTCATCGGCCGCTACTACTTCCAGCGCCGCCTCGGGCTCATGTGGCGACAATACATCCCCGTCGTCTTCGCCGGCTTCACCTGCGGCATGGGCCTCGTCGGCACGCTCGGCATCGGATTCACCTTCCTCGCACAAGCCGTGTTCCAGTTGCCGTTCTAGAAAAAAGGCACGAAGGCGACCGTCCGGTGGGTAGAGCGAAGCGAAACCCACCACGAAGCTCCACGATGCACAACGAAATGGTGGGTTTCGCTTCGCTCTACCCACCCGACCAAAGCCCCCCCATGACCCAGATCGACCCCGCCAACTCCGTCAACCTCGACACCAGCAGCATCGGCCGCGGCGACCAGCTCATCGCCGTGCGCAACGTGTCCAAGGTCTACCGCCTCAAGAAGCAGGACGTCTACGCCCTGAGCGACGTGTCCCTGGACATCTACCGCAGCGAGTACCTGTCCATCATGGGCCCGTCCGGCTCGGGCAAGAGCACGCTGTTCAACATCGTCGGCGCGCTCGACCACCCCTCCGCCGGCAACGTCCAGATCGGCCCGCTGGACCTGACGCAACTGTCCAGCCGTCAGCTCGCCTACGTCCGGTGCAACTACATCGGCTACATTTTCCAGGCCTACAACCTGATCCCGGCGCTGACCGCCCTGCGCAACGTCGCCCTGCCGCGCATCTTCCGCGGCTCGACGCCCGACGAGGCCGAGCACGCCGCCGCCGAGCGGCTCAAGCAGGTCGGCCTGGGCCACCGCATCACCCACCGCCCCGGCGAGCTGTCCGGCGGCCAGCAGCAACGCGTCGCCATCGCCCGCGCGCTGGTCAACGACCCGACCATCATCCTCGCCGACGAGCCCACCGCCAACCTCGACCTCAACACCGGCGCCGAGATCATCGACATCCTCAAGGGCCTGTCCGTCGACGAGGGTGTGACCGTCATCACCGCCACCCACGACCACAAGATGCTCGCCAACTCCGACCGCGTCGTCTGGATCCGCGACGGCCGGATCGAAAAGGTCCAGACCGCCCAGGAGCTCGACATCGAGGAGGGCGAGATCAGCTTCTCCGGCGGCGGGCATTAGGCTCCGTCCGAAAAGTGGGTGCCACGGCTTGACCGCGAAGCGGCAAGCCGTGCGGCGGCCGACGGAGACACGGCTTGCCCTTCGGGACAAGCCGTGGCACCCCCACTCCTGCGGTTTTCGGACGGAGCCTAGCCCGGATTATTCATCACAGAGGCACAGAGACACAGAGAGACCACTGAGAAAAAGGAATCTATGGATGTTTCACGGCCCCCTTCCCGCGCGCAGTCCGCGCGCCGCACCGCGTGCGTGGCCCCATCGTTGTGGCGGATAATCCGCCCACACACGAATGTCTTGCCTCTGTGCTCTCTGTGCCTCTGTGGTTATTCTGAATGATTCGGGTTGGCCACGATGGCACGAAGATCACGAAGAATGCACGAAGAAAGGCCGATAGAGGTCAGGGGTCGGCGCGGCAGCTCTGCCGGTGCATCCGGCGCAAACCCGCCTGGCCTTCGTGCGCTTGGTGTCTTCGTGGGTGATCTGAAAGGCAACGACCGCTGATGTTGGACCTGGCCTGGGCGATGGCGGTGGTGCTGGGCACCTGGGCGCTGTGGATCGCCGCGCTGCTGGGCTGGGGCCTGCTGCTGCGCCGCGCGCTGGGCGGCCGCGGACGCTGGGGCTGGCCCGGCTGGTGGGGCCAGATCGACGGCGATGAGCTGCACACCTGCTTCTGGCTGGGCTTCGCCGCCGTCATCGCCGGCCTGGCCCTGTACCACCTCGCCCTGCCCATCGATCACCTGGCCATGACCGGCGTGCTCGGCGTCGGGCTCGCGGGCGTCATCTGGCACGGCCGATCGCTCGTCGCCACGCTCACGCCCCGCCCCGCCGTCGCCCTGAGCCTCGCCCTCGTCGCCGTCTGGCTCGCCAACCGCGCCCTGGGCCCCGGCGACGCCCACGACTCGGGCCTCTACCACTACCCCGCCATGGCCTGGTACAACGCCCACCGCATCGTCCCGGGCCTGGGCAACCTCATGCCCACCCTCGGCATGCACCACAGCGGCCTGCTCTACGCCGCCGTGCTCGACACCGGCCCCTGGGACGGCCGGGCCCAGCACTTCGTCAACGGCACCCTCATCCTCCCCGTCGTCGCCCGCATCATCGTCGCCGCCAACCGCCTGCTCCGCCGCGTCGGCGAGATGCCCGCCATGGACGTCTACTACCTGGCCATCACCCCCATGCTGGCCATGCTCGCCTTCTCCAAGGACATCTTCAGCCCCACCACCGACCCCGCCCTCGGGCTCGCCGGCTTCGTCGCCATCGGCGAGACCATCCGCCTGGCGCTCGGCCGCGATTGGCCCCGCGACCGTCAACGCTTCGCCCTCGTGACCATCACCATCCTGTGCGCCCTGCTCGTCGTGCTCAAGCTCAGCACCGGCTTCCTGGCGCTGGGGCTGTGGATCGTCGCCGTCGCGATCTATGTGCGACACAGCGGGCGGATCGCCCGGCCGCAGCTCGCCACGCTGGCGATCGTCGTCGCCGCCTCGAGCCTGCTCGTGGGCCCCTGGATGGCCCGGCAGGTGATCCTCAGCGGCTACCCGCTCTACCCCAGCACCGCCATCGCCGCCCCCGTCGACTGGGCCGTGCCCCCGGACCGCGTGCAGCCGCTGAGCAACCAGATCTACCGCCACGTGCGCGGCGTGCTGCCGCTGTAAAACAGCCAGCGCGTCCAGCGCACCCCCGTCGCCTCGTACAGCGATTGGATCGATCCGCCATTCGAATCCATCGACGAGATCGAGCGGTGGCAGTGGGTCCGGCCGTGGGCGGTGGCCCTGACGGTCAGCAGCTTCGCCGAGGCGGTGCTCCCGGCCCTGGCGGCCGTGGGGGCG
>SKPT01000239.1 GCA_007119405.1 Phycisphaeraceae bacterium | reverse complement strand
CCTGGGGGCAAGGCGTCGGTGGTGGACCTGCTGCGTCACGATCGCGAGGGGTTCCGTCGGCAGATGGGCCAGTTGTCGCTGGGCTTCGAGCCCGAGCAACTGGTGCAGTTAATGACGGAGGCGGGCTTTGAGGCGGTCCGCTGCGAGCACGTCCCGCCCGAGGCGGAGTCGCGCGGCCCGGCCTTGCTGCTGGCGACGGGGGTGCGGGGTTGAACGAGAGGGGCCGCGATGACACCGAGGGACGCTGATGCGCGGCAGTTTTACCGAGTGGCGTTTCATCGGTTGGAGGATGGTCGGCTGATTCTGGATGAGTTGGACCGGCCGGCGGCTTCGCTCTACCTGACGGGATACGCAGTGGAATGCATGCTAAAGGCATTGATTTTGGAGGCGACCTCGCGTAACGAACGCTCGGCGGTGTTGGCGGGATTTCGCGGGGCCGGGGCACACGACCTGCATTGGCTGCGTGAGGGGGTCGTGTCTCGCGGCGTCCGCATCCCTCCAGAGATCGCGGGTGAACTGGCGTTGGCGGCGTCGGGATGGTCACCGGAGTTGCGTTACGTCCCGGGGCCGGGTGATCGCAAGGAGGCGGAGCGGTACTGGGTTGCGGCCGAACGGGTGCTTCGATGGGCGAACGAGAGGATATAACCATGCCGATGGTGCGACGCAGCAACGAGAAGGATCCGGTGGTTGACGTGCTCCGTGAGGCGCTGGCGCATTACGAGCAAGCCTACCCGGGCGCGCAGTCGGAGATTGATCGCCAGAATCCGGGCGCTGTGCGCATTCGCATCGTCGATGATCGCTTTGCGCAGTTGTCACGTGCGCAACGGCACGATGATGTCTGGGGGTTTTTGACCGAGCACGTGACGGATCGGGACGCGCTCGGCGAGGTGTCAATGTTGCTGCTTCTCACGCCGCAAGAGAAGAGTACGTCGCTTTCGAATGCGGAATTTGAGCGACCCACCCGATCCATGTTTTGATGTTGAGCGGCGCACTTGCGCCGCGCATCAGTTGAAGACGCGACTACTATCAAGGAGCTATTGCACATGACCATTGCGACGACCGCGCCTGACGTGACCGTGAAGAACGGCCTGGAATTCAAGGTGGCCGACCTCGGCCTGGCCGAGTGGGGCCGACGTGAGATCGAGCTGGCCGAGAAAGAGATGCCCGGGCTGATGGCCACCCGCGAGGAGTACCGCAAGGCCCAGCCACTCAAGGGCCAGCGGATCATGGGCTCGCTGCACATGACGATTCAGACGGCCGTGCTCATCGAGACGCTCGCCGAGCTCGGCGCCGACGTGCGCTGGGCGTCGTGCAACATCTACTCGACGCAGGACCATGCCGCCGCGGCGGTGGTGGTCGGCACCAGCGGCACGCCGGACAACCCCAAGGGCGTGCCGGTGTTCGCCTGGAAGGGCGAGACGCTGGCCGAGTACTGGTGGTGCACGGAGAAGGCGCTGAACTTCGGCGACGGCCGCGGCCCGACGCAGATCGTCGACGACGGCGGCGACGCGACCCTGCTGATCCACAAGGGCGTCGAGTTCGAAAAGGCCGGCAGCGTGCCCAGCCCCGACACCACCGACAACACCGAGTTCAAGGAAGTGCTCAAGCTCCTGGCCAAGTGCCTGGAGGAAGACCCCAAGCGCTGGCACAAGGTCGCGGATGAGATGGAGGGCGTCAGCGAGGAGACGACCACCGGCGTGCATCGGCTCTACGAGATGCAGAAGAACGGCACGCTGCTGTTCCCCGCCATCAACGTCAACGACTCGGTGACCAAGAGCAAGTTCGACAACCTCTACGGCTGCCGGCACAGCCTCATCGACGGGCTGAACCGCGCCACCGACGTGATGATGTCGGGCAAGGTGGCCGTCGTGTGCGGCTACGGCGACGTGGGCAAGGGCTGCTGCCAGAGCCTGCGCGGCCAGGGGGCGCGCGTCATCGTCACCGAGATCGACCCCATCTGCGCGCTTCAGGCCGCGATGGAAGGCTACGAGGTCAAGACCGTCGACGATGTGGTGGAAACGGCCGACATCTTCATCACCACCACCGGCAACTTCAACGTCATCAGCGCCCAGCACATGAAGCGCATGAAGGACAAGGCCATCGTCGCCAACATCGGCCACTTCGACAACGAGATCGAGATGGCGACGCTGGAGAAGTGGCGCGACCAGGGCAAGGTCACCAAGACCGAGATCAAGCCGCAGTACCACGAGTGGACGTTCGACGACGGCCACAGCGTGCTGATCCTCGCCGAGGGTCGGCTGATGAACCTCGGCTGCGCCACCGGCCACCCCAGCTTCGTCATGTCCAACAGCTTCACCAACCAGACGATCGCCCAGATCGAGCTGGCCAACAACCGCGGCAAGTACGAGAAAAAGGTCTACGTGCTGCCCAAGCACCTGGACGAGAAGGTCGCCCGGCTGCACCTGGATCACCTGGGCGTGAAGCTGACCAAGCTCAGCAAGGAGCAGGCGGACTACATCGGCGTGCCGGTCGAGGGGCCGTACAAGTCCGACCATTACCGTTACTGATTGACGACGCGGCGTGTCGGCTTGGGTGCCGCGGGCGGCTTGTCCGTCAGTGCCCGGGCCGAGCCGCGACAACGAGCACCCACCCCCCGGAGGCCCGCGGACGTTTGTTCGCGGGTCTCTTTTTCATGGGATGCAGATGACAGCGTGGGGTGCCACTGACAAGCGGAGTCCGCGGAGCTTGTCAGTGCGGATCGGCGTCAGGCACCCGTCATGTCAACAGGCACTGACAAGGCCGAGGACGGCCTTGTCAGTGGCACCCGCTACGATTGGACCGAAGACGCTCTATTGACCTTTGAATGGTCAACTTCACCGGGATCCGGCGCATCGGGGGTGCCACGGCTTGACCGCGAAGCGGCAAGCCGTGTGATCGTCGGCAGGCGCACGGCTTGCCTTTCGGGACAAGCCGTGGCACCCCGCAACCTGCAGTTAGAGCGACCATTCAAAGGTCAATCATTCGCGGCCGGATTGCCGACAAAAAACGCCTTGCCCGTGCGATCTGGGAACCGTCGTGCGTGCCCAGCGGCAGGGCCAGCGTCCTGACGATGAACCCGGCCGCGTCGCACAGCACCATCAACGTCGCCACCGCAAAGCCGCAGACGGGCTTCTGCTGACCGGGTTGGCCGCGCCAGCGCGGGATCTCGGCGTCAGGCAGATCGCGCAGGTCACGCGTGGTGGCGCTGCTGACGTGCACGCGGGATGCCACGGCCGGCTTGTCCGCCCGGGCGTCGGTGACGCGACGCGGTGGCAAACGCCTATACTCGCCGCGAGCTATCGTCCGGAGCTCCACCCATGTCCACGCCCGCCCATCCTGGGCCCCCCGCT
>SKPT01000230.1 GCA_007119405.1 Phycisphaeraceae bacterium | reverse complement strand
GCCAGTGGTGCAGCGAGAACAAGCTCAAGTTCTCCGGCCACCT
The DNA here is from genome assembly GCA_007119405.1 of Phycisphaeraceae bacterium. The sequence continues at coordinate 3,314 of SKPT01000230.1, read as the reverse complement.
CATGGGCGAAGACACGCTCAACAACCAGATCGGCTTCACCGGCGCCACCATGCCCTGCTACGAGCCCATGCAACTGCCCGGCGTCGACCACCTGACCATGAGCGTCTACTGGCCCTCACGCAAGAAGTTCATCCTCACCCCCAAGCAGTGCGCCAGCGCCGCCAACCAGTTCGGCACCGAAGAGGTCCTCGCCGAGATGTTCGGCGTCAGCTCCCAGGGCATCAGCTTCGAGGACCGCAAGCAGATCGCCAACTGGATGGCCGTGCTCGGCATCAACTACCGCTGCTACCACGGCTCGTTCTACTCGCTGCGCGGCCGGCGCAAGCGCATCTACGTGCCCCATCTCTCGCACCAGCAGCCCTGGTGGCCCGACAACCACCTCGAGGCCGACCACTTCGCCCGCGTCAGCTACGCCCTGCGCCGCGGCCGCACCATCGCCGACGTCTGCGTCCTCCACCCGGTCGAGTCCGCCTTCTGCCTCTACGATCCGACCAGCATGCACCGGCCGCACGACCGCAGCACCGAGCTCGCCGACGTCCGCCACCTGGACGACCAGCTCGTCCAGCTCTGCGACAACCTCATGTCCATCCACCGCAACTTCGAGTTGGGCGACGAGACGCTCATGGCCCGCCACGGCAGCGTCGTCGACGGGGCGCTGCGCATCGGCCGGGCCGACTACAAGGTCTTCGCCCTGCCCGAGACCATCACCCTCCGCGCCTCGACGCTCGAGCTGCTGGAGCGTTTCGCCGCCGCCGGCGGCACCATCCTCGCCACCGGCCGGCTGCCCGATCGCATCGACGGCGAGCCGAGCGACGCCACCGGCAACGCCGCCGGACGCCTTGAGCGCATCGTCACGCGCGTGACCAACGACCCCGACGCCCTGCGCCGCGCCATCGACCAGGCCGTCGCCCGCGACATCACCATCACCAGCCGCACCGCCGAGCGCGCCGCCGCCAACGTCTGGGCCCACGGCCGGGCGTGCGACGACGGCCGGCGCGTCTACTTCCTCACCAACACCAGCCGCGACCAGGCCGTCGACCTCGACGTGACCTTCCACAGCCCCGGCCGGCTCGAAGCCTGGGACCTGGACACCGCCGACGTCGCCGACGCCCCGCAGCGCGCCGACGGCGACAGCGTCACCACGCCGCTGCATCTGCCGCCGCTCGGTTCGGCCCTGCTCGTGCAATACGCCAACGAGCCGGCCCGCGACGTCGAGCCCACCACCTGGCGCCCCGCGCGAAGCCTCACCCTGCCCGCCGCCGGCCACATCGAGCCCGACAGCCCCAACGCCCTGACACTCGACTTCGCCCGCCTGCGCAAGGGCGACGGCGACTACGGCCCATTCGTGCCCGTGATGCAGATCCAGAACGACCTGCAGGCCGAGGAGCACAAGGGCCCCGTCACGCTCCAGTTCACCTTCACCGCCGACCACCTCCCCGACGATCTGCGCCTCGTCGTCGAGGACGCCGCGGAGTTCGACATCCGCGTCAACGGCCAGCCGATCCAGGCCCCGCCTACGCCCGAGCCCGTTGGCGAGCCGGCCTGGATCGACCACAGCTTCCACCCCGTCCCCATCGCCAGCGCCGCCCGCGTCGGCGACAACATCATCGAGCTGACCCGCGACTTCACCCCGCTGCCCAAGGCCCGTTTCGCCCTGGCCAGCCTCTTCGAAAACCAGCAGGGCGTCGAGCTCGAGTCCGTCTACCTCATCGGCCGCTTCGCCCTGCGCTCCGCCGTCTCCATGAACGAGCCGCGCCCACGCTGCATCCGCCACCGCCCCGGCTTCGTCCTGGACAAGCCGCGCACCACCGGCGACGCCGACTTCACCGCCAACGGCTACCCCTTCTACGCCGGCCGCATCCGCTTCACCCAGACCGCTCACCTCGACGCCCCCGCCGACGACGAGCGCATCGTCCTCGAGCTCCCCAGCCTCGACGCCGCCCTTGTCAAGCTCCGCGTCAACGGCCGCGACGCCCCGCCCATCTGCTGGCCTCCCTACCAATCCGACATCACCCGCCTCGTCAACGACGGCGACAACACCATCGAGCTCGAGTTCGTCTCCACCCTGCGCAACCTCCTCGGCCCGCACCACCGCGCCGCCGGCGAGCCCGACAACACCTGGCGCAGCGCCTGGGACCCCGGCGGCGACGCCAAGCTCCGCGAGCACCCCGAGGAATCCTCCGGCTGGACCGACGACTACTTCAGCCTTCACCTCGGCCTCCGCGCCCCCGCCGTCGTCAAATACCTTCAGCCCGCGACCGCCCAGTTAACGCCCGCCCTGAGCGAGTCTGCGAGCGAAGGGCGGGATCTCTGAAAACCCCACAAACCCACAACCCGCCACCGCCGCGGCACGCTGATGCCGCTCGCGGCTTCGCGAAATCCCCCGCACACACCAGCCGCCACCCGCAATCAACGGACCACCACCCATGACCGCCACCACCGTCCCCCTCTGCCACATCCACGAAATGATCACCGACACTTTCCGCGACCGCGCGGCTGCGGACCTCGCCCCCGACCAGCTCGTCCACTACCGCGAGCACGGCTACGTCCACCCCATCGACCTCCTCACCCCCGAGCAGGTCACCGCCCTGCGCGACGCGCTGGACCGCATGACCGCGCCCGACTACCCCCACGCCGCCCACCTCACCGGCACGCGCGGCGGCCAGACGCCCGTCGTCCACTTCCAGGGCGCCTGGCTCGTCGAGCCCGTCTACCACGACCTCGTCTTCAACCCCCGCGTCACCCGACCGGCCGCCCAACTGCTGGGCACCGACCAGGTCCGCTTCCTCCACGACCAGGTCTTCTACAAGCCCCCGCGCCACGGCGGCGTCGTCGCCTGGCACCAGGACTACTCCTACTGGACACGCACCACGCCGCCCGGGCACCTCACCTGCTTCATCGCCCTCGACGACACCAACCTCGGCAACGGCTGCCTGCACATGATCCCCGGCTCCCACAAGTGGAACCTGCTCAAACAGTCCACCCTCATCGGCGACGAGTCGGACATGGACGCCATCAAGGACCAGCTCACGCCCGATCAGCTCGACGCCTTTCAGCCCGCCCCCATCGAGCTCAGAGCCGGCCAGTGCTCCTTCCACGACTGCCTGACGCTGCACGGCTCCTACCCCAACCGCTCGGACCGCCCCCGCCGCGGCATTGTGCTCAACTACATGAAGCCCGACACAAAGTCCGCCACCGATCGCCCCATCATGGCCGGCGCCGCCCCCGTCGCCCCGGGTCAGGTCATCGAAGGCGACTACTTCCCCATCGTCACCGGCCGCGAATGACGCCCCCCGGGAGGGGGCAGGGGGAGG
>SKPT01000240.1 GCA_007119405.1 Phycisphaeraceae bacterium | reverse complement strand
CGTTGCGCGACTGCTACGGCCTGCCACGCGACGGACGGGTGATCCCCAACGGCCGCGACGCCAGCCGCTTCACCGCCACCGCCAAGCGACCCATGATCCTCGCCGCCGGCCGCGTCTGGGACGACGCCAAGAACATGCGCGCGCTCGAAGCCGTCGCCGGCGGCCTCGACTGGCCGGTCTGCGTCGCCGGCGATCAGCGCCACCCCGTCACCGGCGAGCTGCCCGCCACCGGCGTCCAGCAGCTCGGCCGACTCACGCCACACGAGCTCGCCCGCCACCTCGCGGCCGCGTCCATCTACGCCCTGCCCGCACGCTACGAGCCGTTCGGCCTCGGGGCACTGGAAGCAGCGCTCGCCCGCTGCGCACTCGTGCTCGGCGACATCGCCTCCTTGCGCGAGGTCTGGGCCGACGCGGCCGTGTATGTCGACCCGGATGAGCCCGGAGCCCTGGGGGCGGCGTTGACCTCGCTCGTCCGCGACCCGGCCCGCCGACGCGCCCTCGCCAACGCCGCCCACCGCCGCGCGATCGAGCTCAACCCCCAGCGCATGGCCGACGCCTACCACGAGCTCTACCAGCAGATCACCGCCGCCAACGCCGTGGCGCAAAGTGCCGGGGGAAGTGGCGGGGAAAATGGCGGGGGCCGCGGTTATGACGGGGGATGACGCCCATGCGCATTGTCATGTTCTACCACTCGCTCGTCTCGGACTGGAACCACGGCAACGCCCACTTCCTGCGCGGCGTCGTCACCGAACTCATCGCCCGCGGCCACGACGTACGCGTCTACGAGCCCGCGGACGGCTGGAGCCTGCGCAACCTGATCGCCGACCACGGCCCCGAAGCGCTGGCCACCTTCCACCACGCCTATCGCCACCTCGCCAGCATCCGCTACCGCCTCGACGCCCTCGACCTCGACGACGCGCTCGCCGGCGCCGACCTCGTCATCGTCCACGAGTGGAACGAGCCTGAGCTGGTCGCCCGCCTTGGCGCTCATCGCCGCGCCCGCGGGCGCTACCGCCTGCTCTTTCACGACACGCACCACCGCATGGTCAGCGCCCCGCGCCAGATGCGCGACTACGATCTGGCCGGCTACGACGGCGTGCTCGCCTTCGGCGATGTCATCCGCGACGCCTACCTTGCCCGCGGCATGGCGGCCGCGGCGTGGACCTGGCACGAGGCGGCCGACACACGCGTCTTCCGCCCGCACGATCGCCACGACGCCGGCCCGCGCCAGGCCCAGCTCGTATGGGTGGGCAACTACGGCGACGGCGAGCGGGCCGACGAAATCGACGAGTTCCTCATCGATCCCGTGCGACGCCTGGGACTCAGCGCCACCATCTACGGCGTGCGCTGGCCCGCCGAGCCACGCCGCACGCTCGCGCATGCCGGCATCGCCTATGGCGGATACCTGCCCAACCCGGCCGTGCCCCAGGGGTTCGCCCGGCATGCGATCACCGTGCACATCCCCCGGCGCTACTACGCCAGGCAACTGCCCGGCATCCCCACCATCCGCCCCTTCGAAGCGATGGCGTGCGGCATTCCGCTCATCTGCGCCCCGTGGCGCGACACCGAGGGCCTGTTCCGCGAGCACCGCGACTACCTGCTCGCCCGCGACGGCGTGGAGATGACGCGCTGTCTGCGCCGGCTGCTCGACGATCGCGACGCGGCGCGGTCGATGGCGCGCCACGCGCTGCATACCATCCGCCAGCGTCACACTTGTGCCCATCGGGTCAACGAGTTGATGGAGATCTGTCAGCAGATGGGCATGGGCGTGCCGGCCAGGGATCGCGTCCGCCGGCGCCCGCTGGTGATCGCACGCGGGGACGAGTTGTAGATCGAGCGTTGCCACGAAGACGCGAAGAGCGCGAAGGAGACACGAAGGACGGAAAGGCAAATAAGGAAGCCAGGAAGCCAGGAAACGAGTCAGTTGGCGCGGGAACGCAAGCGGGCCGACTCCGACCCCCCCCCCAGGAGGGGTTGGGGGAGGGTGTCTGCGACCACGATGCGTGCCCGCCACAAGGCATACCCTGCGTTGCAGTTGATGAGTCGACAAACGCAGCCACAGACCGGCAGATGACACCCTCCCCCTGCCCCTCCCGCGGTGAGGGGGGTAAGAAGCGGTCCCCCAGGAATGTGCCGCCCCCGCACCCACCTCCGCTCCTGCCCTTCCTGCATTCCCGCATCCCTCATCCCGCCTTCCTTCGTGCCCTCTTCGTGCCCTTCGCGCCATCGTGGCCACACCCGAAAGGCCCACACCGTGCAGCGCCCGCAAACACAAGCCACCGCCCCCGCCACCACCACCCGCGCCGGCATGAGCATCGCCTTCTTCGGCTCAAGCCTCCTCTCCGCCTACTGGAACGGCGCAGCCACCTACTACCGCGGCCTCATCCGCGCCATGCACGCCCGCGGCCATCGCGTCACCTTCTACGAACCCGACGCACTCGACCGCCAGCAGCATCGCGACATCGAGCCGCCACCCTGGGCCAGCGTCGTCGTCTACGCGAGCGACGACGAGCGCCACGTCCAGCGCTGCCTCGACCACGCCCGCGCCGCCGACGTCATCGTCAAGGCCAGCGGCGTCGGCGTCTTCGACGACCTGCTCGACGCGGCGGTGCCCACCCTGGCCGGGCCCGGCAAGGTGACGGTCTACTGGGACGTCGACGCCCCCGCCACCCTCGCCCGCATGGACGCCCACGCCGACGACGCGCTCATCCCCCACATCGGCCGCTACGACATGGTGCTGACCTATGGCGGAGGCCCCGGCGTTCTCGCCGCCTACCAGCGCCGCGGTGCCCGCGCCTGCGCCGCGATCCACAACGCCGTCGACCCGCACACCCACCACCGCGTGCCGCGCGACGACCGCTTCGCCGGCGACCTCGCCCTGATGGCCAATCGCCTGCCCGATCGCGAGGCGCGCATCGACCGCTTCTTCCTCGCCACCGCCGGCAAGCTGCCCGGGCGACGCTTCGTCCTCGGCGGCAGCGGCTGGGCGGACAAGCCCCTGCCGGGCAACGTCAACTACGTCGGCCACGTCTACACGCGCGACCACAACGCCTTCAACGCCTCGCCGCTTGCCGTGCTCAACGTCAACCGCGAGTCGATGGCGAAGGTCGGCCACTCGCCCGCGACGCGCCTCTTCGAGGCCGCGGGCGCCGGCGCGTGCGTCATCAGCGACGCCTGGCCGGGCTTCGAGACGTTCTTCGAGCCCGGCCGCGAGGCGCTGCTCGCCGGTGACGGCCAGCAGGTGGCGACCCACCTCGCCGCCCTGACGTCCGCCGGCGCGCGGCAGATCGGCGACGCGGCCCTGCGACTCGTGCTCGCCGAGCACACCTACGAACATCGGGCCGCGCAGTTGCAGCGGCT
>SKPT01000004.1 GCA_007119405.1 Phycisphaeraceae bacterium | reverse complement strand
TGTCTTTTTCTTTATATGTCGTAACCGCCCGTGGATTCAATCCTATGTGTATATCGGCAAGAGAATTAAAATCTTCACGTGGGTGGACAATTCCATCGTCTTTGTATATTGTCCGGTTAATAGGAGCGGTAACAAGTACGGGAATTGAAAACCGGACTGCGATATCCTTTAATTGCTGTGCGATGTCATCTTTTTCAAACATTATTTCCATTATCTCAACTCCATCAATGATTATCGCATCCGGTGTATTGTCTACAATATTTTCAGAGTATCGGTCCCACCCGCAATACGATGGCTCACCGAGTTCGAGTGATTGAACACGTAATGAAGGTTCTGGCGGTGAAGTATTATATATCTTGTTCGACATACCCTCCCGTTCCTCTGTTGGAATACGATTCAATGCTCTCTTAACAAACGACCATTCATCACTCTGCGATACAATGTAATCAATGGTTTTCGACTGCCGGAGTACTCCATATAATGCAGCATTGACCAGCAAAGCAATCGACACCTCATCGAGTGGTGAATACACAATAGTAAGCTCACCTCTCTTGATACCGTTAATGTACTTGTCGAGTTTCATTATCCCAAATCCCAAACCATCATTGATGGTTATTCCGTTTTCGGGAAATAAATCCGTTTTGTCGGATTCCCGATGATGTGATATCAATCGCACCGCCGGTGCCATGAACGGTATGGCACAGATTGTTTTAGAAACCGAATTTAGGAACTTTCGTCTTTTCATAGTATGCCCCATTGTTATTGTTCCGGGTATATCGAACGATTTCGTGTATCCATTGCCTTTATTAGTTCTTTCTCCAGATGATAAAAGGATAAATATTGCTCAGAACTGGTATGCTTACTTCCATCTTCACAATAAGTTAGTGCTTTCTCAAACCATCCGATGCGCCGACATAAATCAGCCATCATAAGTGTTTCCAGTTCCCGGTCCTGTATAAGCGATTCACCACGTTTCATTGCATTTTCGTACCACTGAATTGCCTTCAATCTGCAATTAACAGCCTGTTTTGTAAGTTCATTGTCATCACACACCCATGCCGCATAGTGATACTGTTCACCGGCAGCCACGGGTTTATTTTCGGAAATATATATAAGCGCAAGACATTGAAATGCATTTGCAAGCTCTGGATACTCCTCGGAACGCAGTTGTTCGATATACTTCGGTGAAGTAATGATCTTCTTAAATCTTTTATCGCCTTTATTAATATCCGGATAACAATATCCACAATTCGGACATCTTTGTACCCATGTATTCATAGTGGATCTCATTAATTCCGGAGGACGGAGGTCGAGATCCGGTTCTCCGAAAAATGTGTTCGTGGATTTAAGAATCGGCTGTTCACTAATATAATCACAAATTGTGCATTTAACCAATTCGGGAATGATGACTGTCATGTTTCTATTCTTATGATTTCAAATAATTAACAATCAAGTAAATAAGCGATTAGATAGATGAGAACAACCCATAAGAGGATTGGCAAAACAATACGGAATATTATTCGTAACAACAGTATGCCTAAGAATATGAATACTATCGAAAGTATTATAAATTCGAGCATGTACGGTATCGTTCGAGTAACTATGTGGACAAAATATTGTGTTTAAGGTATTGTACTCGAAGGATAATTAAATATATTTTGAAGTGAATTTCCTATCATTTGGTGATAGAAAATTTAATTTGATTTATTTTGGTGGGCTTTCAGTATCCCATTTGCCTGTTTTTTTATAAATCTTCTTAGCTCGTTCGGCTTAATGACTTCTATTGCTCCTCCCCATCCCATAACCCAATTGCCAATATCCGGTATGGAATTTACTTTTAGCATCAGATGAATCTTGCCGCCTGGTAATTTTTTTACCTCCTGATGTTCGCTCCAAATCGTATCCTGCACAATGTTCGCAGCAGAACGATTTACGCGAAGCACAACCTCGTATTCCTCATCACCTGTCCAGTATGTGATGCTATTGCGAAATATATTATTGAGATCATACGATTCGATTCGATTGAACCTCTCTTCAAGTATAGCTATAGCCTGGATATTTTCAATCAGAAATTGTTTATATATACCGTCGGAATAAGCGATTAACCGCCAGTCGTTAAAGGTAGGAATAATATCGTATGGCTCCACTTTTCGCTGTACAATCTCACCATAATATTGCTTCTTATACGTAATAGCGAGAACCTTTCGGTGCTCAATGGCTTGCACAATAGAACGAAAGATAATAAGCGTTTTTTCCTTTAATTTCTTGCATATATTTACGATGCTTTTCGGAAATCCGATGACATGACTGGAAGCCGAGAGATAATTTGAAAGTAGATCCTGATATTGCTCTGGTTTCAGTGGTTCCTTGAGATGAGGTTTTTTCATTCTGCTTTGTATTTTCATTCCGGCTTTGTTAAGAGCTTCGATCTCGCGATTGAGAGTCGGGATACTGATATGTAATTCGTCAGATAAATCTTCATGTCCAAGCTGTGACGGTTTTCCCTGGATGAGTGCAAGTAATTCTATTTGTCTGCGGGTGAGAGAAGGAGGCATGATATTTATTAGTATTTTTTTTAATTTTTACTAAGCAGTCATAAAATATCTTTAATCTCTCGATACGATCATCTATAAAAATATGAAGTATTTTTTCAGAACTAGAAATAATATAGTAATATTTATAGATTGACTATTTTCTATTGTATTAAAATAATACGTGTTGTAAAAACTATTTCGTAAAAGAAGAATTCATCAGCTTGTTCCACATCCTTTAATAATTACCTATTTTATTCTTTACCGGTTTCAATTTCATAATAAAATATTCTTCAAGTGATGGAGCCAACCATTCGTATCCCTTAAGTAGACCGATTGTAATTATGTAACGTGATCCTTTGGATTTTTCGTCAATCGGGATTCCAGACCGTTTATCTTCAGAATATTGGAAATACTTGTTGAGCCTCGAACCAATGTGTGACGATTTTCCAACATATAATAATTCAAAAGAAGAAGTGAAGAATAAGTAAATCCCTGCTTTTTCATTATTTGGCCATGTTGAAGAATACTCCGTTTCGATGTCATATGGTTCACTAATAGATTCTATTGAGCTGTTTATAGTAAGTTGATTAAGTGAATCTATAAAGTTATCCAATTCATGTGTATGTTGTAAATACATAAATACTCCGTTGTTATATATTAATAGACCATTATTTGATATTAATATCGATTATAAATAGTATCATCTATATTTTTTGTTTCATAGCCTACGATCAAGTTATTCTGCTTTCATTATCATAATATTCAAAATAAGCAATAGCATTTATCTATAATGATTAATTTTAAACTATCCTAAATTAAATATGTATTCGA
>SKPT01000351.1 GCA_007119405.1 Phycisphaeraceae bacterium | reverse complement strand
GCCGAGTCGGATCTGACGCCGCTGAGCCCGAGCCAGCGCGAGACGCTGGCTCGGGCCGGCGGCCTGGTGTTCGCCGCCGACCCGCTTGAGGGCACGCTCCACGACACCGGCGCGGCGCGGCAGCCGGTACACCAGCCGATCTGGATGGCGCTCATGCTCGTGCTCGTGGGCCTGATGGTGGCCGAGGCGATGCTTGCGGCGTGGGTGTCGCGCCGCCGTGCAGCCAGCGCGGGCGTCCCCGCCCTGGGATAGAGGATGAACAGGCCGTTCATGTACGACGACCCCGCAGGCATCACCGATTCGATCGTCTACATGGGCGTGCTGACGCCCGGGGCGGCAGCGCTGGTGGGCGGCCTGGCGGTGGTGCTGCTGGTGCTGCTGTCGCTGGGGGAGATGCGGGCGACGGCGTGGAAGGCGGCGCTGCCGCTGTTGTGGATCACGCGGGCCGGGGCGCTGGCGGTGCTGCTGTGGATGGCCACCGAGCCGGCGATGCAGCACGTGACCGAGCACGTGCAGCCGCAGACGCTGCGGGTGCTGGTGGACACGAGCGGGTCGATGGGCGTGGTCGACGCGCCCAACGATGACCCGACGGTGCTGCGGTGGTCGGCTGCGCTGGAGGCGGATCGTGTCCACGCGTCGGTGCGCGAGCTGGACGAGGCGGCCGTGGCCCTTCGCCTGGCCGAGGCGGCGCTGCAGCGCCGGGCAAGGGCGTGGACGACGGGGCGGACGCATGCCGGTGACGATGCCGCCGCGATCGCGCGCCGGCTGAGCGAGGCGGAGGACCGCCTGGCCGCGTCAGGTGCGCATCTCAACGACGTTCGCGGTGCGCTCGCGTCGCTGCGGCAGGACGTGGAGGATGCGTCGGGCGCAAGCGAGCGGCGCGTGGTATCGACGCAGGCGCTGGCGCGGCTGGATGAGGTTCGCCAGCAGGTGGCGTGGGTGGCCGGGCGTGTCGGCCTGGCCGCCGACGCGGCCGCACGTGATGCCGTGGCGGCCCGAGGCAACGGGAGTTCCCCGCCGGCCGACCCGCCACCGCGCCTCGAGCAGGTGGCGCAGCTCGTGCGGCAACAGGTGCTGCCGGCCGTGCGCGAGCGGTCGCAGGTGGAGATGCTCGGCTTCTCGAGCCGGATCGAGCCGATGCCGCTGACGGCCTGGCTGGACATGACCCGCTCAGACGCCGCAGCCAGCACCGACCTGACGCAGGCGTTGACGCACGCGGGGCAGGATCTCGCCGCCGGCGCGATCAGCGCCGTGCTGCTCGTGACCGACGGCCGGCACAACGCGAGCGCGTCCGATCCGGCGGCTGCGGCGGCGGCGCTGCGCGACAGCCGGGGCGAAGGGCGGCTGCTGATCGTGCCCATCGGCTCGAGCCGGCGCAGCCGCGACGTCGTCGTGCACCACGTGCAGGCGCCGCGGTCGGTGATTGAGGGCGACGTGATCGTCGTCGAGGCCACCGTCGAGGCTCACGCGTATGCCGGCCATAAGCTGGTCGTGGAACTGGTGGACGAGAGCGAGGCGGTGCTGGAGCAGCGTCGGCTTGAGATCGGTTCCGACTGGTTCGTGCGGCAGGTGGCGTTTCAGCAACCGGCCGAGGAGCTGGGGCCGAAGGAGCTGACGGTACGCGTCCAGCCGCTGCCGGAGGAGCGCAGCCTGAGCAACAACCAGGCCACCGTGCGCGTGCAGGTGGTGGAGGATGAGCCGCACGTGCTGCTGGCCGACGAGCGGGCGCGGTGGGAGTATCGGTACCTGAAGAATCTGTTTCGCCGTGACGATCGGGTGGAGCACGAGGAGCTGCTGCTGGACCCGCAGCCGGAGACCGGCGCCGCTCAGTTGCCGCGCGAGGTGGCGGGGTGGGAGCGGTACCGGGTGGTGATCCTGGGCGACCTGCCGCGCGACGCGCTGCCGGTGCAAGCGCAGGGGGCGCTGGCGGGATACGTGGCGGAGGGAGGGGGGACGCTGGTGGTGATCGCCGGCCGCGGGTCGATGCCGGCCGCCTACCGCGACGAGCCGCTGGCGGGCCTGCTGCCGGTGCGCGAGCGCCCGCTGCCCGGCGCAGCCGGGGACCTAGGCTGGCGGGTGGGCCTGGCGCCGGCGGGGCTGGCGGAGCCGGCGGTGCACCTTGGCGAAGACGCACAAAGCGCGGCGCGTATCTGGTCCGAGCTGACCGACCGCCGCCCCATCTACGACCTCTCGCGCTTCTCCGAGCCGCGCGAGACGGCTCACGTGCTCATGGACGCCCGGCTGCACGGGGCCGCGGCCGATGCCGCCTCCTCGCGGGCCTACCTGAGCTGGCAGCGTTACGGCCGGGGACGCGTGGTCTACATCGCCTCGCCCACGACCTATCGCCTGCGCTTCGGCCATGGGGACGTGTACCACCACCGCTTCTGGGGCGAGCTGCTGCGCTGGGCGATCGGCCGGGAGATTCCCGGCGGATCGAAGCGGGTGCACCTGTCCACCGACGACACCCGCTACGCGGAGGACGAGGCGGTCGAGGTGATGCTGCGACTGTCGCAGGCCGATCGCAGCGGCCGGGTCGGCGCCCAGCCGCGCATCGAGGTGGTGGCTGACGGTCAGGTGGTGCGGGACGTGGCGCTGGAGGCCGGCGAGCGGGCGGGCAGCTACAGGGCTCGGCTGCGCGACCTGCCGACGGGCGAGCTCGTGCTGCGCGCCGCCGGTGACGACGTGGATGAACTGCTGGTCAGCGAGGGCTTCGTCGGCCATGTGGAGACGCGCATCGTCGTCCAGCCCGACGCGCGGGCGGAGCTGCGCGACCCGCGCGCCGACCTGCCGACCCTGCGGCGGATCGCCGAGGCGAGCGGCGGCGTGATGGTGCCCGCCACGGCGGTGGAGCTGGCGGTGCGGGAGCTGGATCTTGCCGCCAACGTGACGCACCGCTCCGAGCATGTGCCGCTCTGGCCACGTTGGGCGTGTCTGTGGATTTTCGTGGCGTGCCTGACGATCGAGTGGACGCTGCGCAAGAGCATCGGCCTGAGCTAACGCGAAAGGGACCTTGCCATGACCAAGGCACAAGTGACGACGTGGCCCGACGCGGTCGAGCGGAAGCTCCACGCGGTGGTGGTGCGCCGCCGGAGGCTCGTGATCGCGCGGGCGGTGTTGGTGGCGGCGGCGCTGCTGGGCGCGGGGATGCTCGCGGCCATGGCGATTGACCTGTGGCTGGCGCTGCGATGGACCCCGCTGCGCGTGGGGCTCTCGGCCGGCGTGGCCGCGGCGGCCCTGGCGGGAGCGGTGGTCATGCTGCGCCAGATGCGCTGGGGGCTTCACGCCCGGCGTGAGGCGGCGCAGGCGGTCGATGCGGCCGTGCCGCAGCTCGAGCAGCGATGGGCCACGCTGCTGGATGTGGTGCACGGTGGCGAGCCG
>SKPT01000533.1 GCA_007119405.1 Phycisphaeraceae bacterium | reverse complement strand
TGACGCCGTCGGCATCGCTGTCCGCCACGGCCGAGCCCCAGAAGCCCGCTTCGAACACCGCCGGCACATCGCCGGTGAACCGTGCCGCCTGGTCCGCCGGCGCCAGCGCGCCGGGCCCGAAGTCGTACAGCCGCTGCGTCATGTTCGGAAACAGGTTGTCCTCCCACGGCGTCGGATCAACGTAGAACGTGCGCGTCGCGTTGAACCGCACCACCGCGTGCGTCAGCGTCCCCTCCGGGTTCTCGAAGATCAGCGCGGGGATGCTCTGGCCCCCGGCGGTCATGTCTTCGTCCCACCAGTAGGTGATGCGGATCGTCTGGCTGTCCTGGAACGCCACCTCGTAAACGTCCTTGACGTGGTCGAGGATGTTCGCCAGGCCCGAGGCGTCCGAGTCGTAGCCCGGGTTGTTGGCCGTGAACGACCATGTCCCGTCAACGATCAGCGGATGCGTGGTCTGGTTCAGCGGCTCGAAGATGATCTCGATGGCGCGAGTGTGACCCGCCGCCATGGCCAGCATCGCCAGCGCAGCAGCCAGCATCGATCCAACACGTGACCGTGAGGGCATCGCCAACTCCTTCTCCTTGCCTGCGCCGTCAGCGCATCGTCCGATTCAGCGGCGGTCCGTCGTCACGCGGCGTGTCGCAAGCCTTGTGTTTTGCGACCGGATGGCGGCGAAAGGGCCAGGCCCGGGGCCCGGGCGTCTGGCTCAACTATACCGAGGGCCGAGGCCCGGGCAAGAGTAAAAAAATCGCTGCTCCGGCAGTATCGGATCGCCCGATCTGATGTTCGCCCGCTGGATCGCGCCGACACGGGCCCGTCGCGTGGTAGAATCGGCCATCACCGCCAACCGGGAGTTGAGCCATGCACCACACCCTCCGCGCGCCGACCCACCTGTCCGCCTCGCTCATGCTTGTCGCGCTCGTGCTGCCGCTGCTGGCCGCGTGCGCTGCCGGCGACGAGCCGCGGCGCTTGAGCGTCGAGCCCGGCATGATCGGCGATGCCCGGGGCCTGAGCCTGCCAATACGGGACGTGCTCGCGCCGCACGCCGGCACCATCGAGCTGACGATCGAGTTGCGCGACGCCTGGCCGGATGAGCGGCCGCAGACATTGGCGCAGCTCGGCGAGGCGGTGCGCATCAGCGCCGAAGCCGGGCGCATTCATGCGCGCTACAACGCCGGCGACGAGGCCGCGCAGATCACCACCCGGCGGATGCGCCAGCCGCAACGCGGGCGGCAGCACACCATCCGCTTCGCCTGGCACGGCGACGATGACCAGGTGCTCGCCTGGATGCACCTGGACGACGAGCTCGTCGCGATCGCGCCGGCCCGGCCCGTCGCCGACTGGCCCGAGACGCTCCGCGCGGAGGCTGCCGACCAGGCCCAGGCCCTGCCGCCGGCCGTCCTCCAGAGCCTGAGCGTCCCGTCCGACGTCCAGATTCCGCCGGCGCTGAAAGACGGCCGACGCACCGTCCACATCGACGGCCGACAGCCCCGCGAGCCGCTGCACCGGCTCTGGGACGTGGCCAACTTCGCCCTGTGGGACGGCTACACCTTCACCGGCGAGAACGACGTCCAGACCCTCATGCACCGCGCCCCGCACACCCGCCAGGTGCTCGTCGACTTCACGCTCGGCGGACGCTTCCGCGACGGGCCCGAGATGTACCGCGGCCTCGACGACGACGGCGAGCTCATCACCGACTTCAGCCCCATGCTCCAACGCGTCACCGCCGTGCTCGACGCGGGCCTGCGGCCGTGGATCATGCTCGAAAAAGTCCCGCCCGCGATGAGCGACCCGCCAAGCTGGAACGCCTACGGCAACACCGCCCCGGCCGCCGACCTCGACGTCTGGCACCGCTACGTCGCCAAGGCCGTCCAGGCGCTCATCGACGCCTTCGGCCGCGAGCAGGTCGCGTCCTGGAGCTTCATGGTCGCCACCGAGCCCGACCTGCGCCCGGCCCACTGGGACGGCACGCGCGACCAGTTCATGGACCACCTCGATCACACCGTCGACGCCGTGCTCAGCGTTCTGCCCGAGGCGCAGATCTCGCCCGGCAACATCCTCAACCCGGCCTTCGCCTACGAATACCGCGACACATGGGGCGAGGACGACGCCGCCCAGCACGTCCGCGCCCGCAACCAGTGGGGCCTGGACATCATCGACCACGCCGGCGACACCGGCCTGCCCATGCATTTCTTCTCCGCCTCCTGGTACATCCGCATCGGCATGGACAACGCCGGCTTCGACCGCGCCGTGACCACCATGCGCGCCCGCCTGGACCGCCACGACGCCTTCGAGGGCATCCCCATCGACATCCGCGAGTTCAGCGTGCTCAGCGACGAGGCCGGCCGGCGCCTCTACGCCGGCGACAGCAGCGCGTGGTCGGCCAGCTTCTACGCCTCGATCGCCCGGCGGGCGTATGACCTGGGCGTACGCAGCATCTTCGAGTGGGACCACGCCACGCTCGGCGTCCTGCACCCGCGCGGGCAGGTCATGTCGCTGCTGGAGAACATGGTCGACGGCCGCCGCCTCGACACCCGCGTCCAGGCGCCTGAGGACGCCGCCGCCGACGCCGGGGCCATCGCCGTCGAGCGCGACGGCCGCCTGCTCGTGCTGCTGTTTCATCATCGCCCGCCACGCCACACCCGCGCCATCGAGACGATCGAGCTGGCGATCGATCACCCGCTGCTCGATGAGAACGAGCGGTGGCACCTGGCCGAGTGGGTGGTGGACGAGCGCACAGCCTGGACGCAAGCGTTCAACGAGGACGCCGCGGCCGCGGGACTCGAGCCGTTGCCGCGGGCCGGCATCCACGAGGCCAGCCCCCGGCGCTACTACGGCGAGGCCGGCGTCGACGTCTTCGAGCAGAACATCGAGCGCTACCGCCGGATCGCCGAGCTCGAGCCGACGCGTCAGGACGTCGAGCTCAACACCGACGACGGCCGACTCCAGCTCACGATCGAGATGCCCGCCCATACGGTGCGCCTGCTGGAGCTGAGCCCGCGCACCGACACCTCGCCTCAAGACGACGGCTGATGCGGATGCACCTTGAATCGCAGGCGTGGATGTAGGGTGGGTAGAGCGAAGCGAAACCCACCACGGACGTCGTCGACTGTCGGGAAACCTGGTGGGTTTCGCTTCGCTCTACCCACCCTACGTCAATGCCGCGCAGCGTGGCCGTGACGCCTGCAACGCGTCATCCTCACGTCACCGCGGCCGCCTCCGCCGACGCCGGCTCGATCAGCGCCGGATCGATCAGCACCCCATCCTTGATCAGCGCCTTCTGCAACCGCTCCAGCGGCACCTCGCCGTCCGCGATCCGCTCGCGCACCAGCATCGCCGCCGCCACCCCGCACGCCTCGCCGCTGACCGCGCACGTGCCG
>SKPT01000335.1 GCA_007119405.1 Phycisphaeraceae bacterium | reverse complement strand
GCCGGTGTCGTGCGCGTGCTGCACGATCTGGTCAAAGATGCGGAAGATGGCGTAGGGGTCGATCGAGCCGAGCGTCAGATCGTCGTCGGCATACTTGCGGTCGTTGAAGTGGAAGCCGCCGAGCATGCCTTCGTCGAGCAGGAAGGCGACGATGTGCTCGATGTTGGCCCCGGGCAGGTGGTGGCCGGTGTCCACGAGCACGCGCGCGTTCTTGCCCGCCTGCTTGGCGAAGGTGTAGGCCATGCCCCAGTCGGCGATGTCGGTGTGGTAGAAGGCCGGCTCGAAGGGCTTGTACTCGATGAGCATCGTCGCGTCCGGCCAGACCTCTTCCATGCGTCGGTGGATCTTGCCCAGGGCCTCGTGCAGGGCGGCCTTGCGCCGGTAGATCGAGTCCTGCCCGGGGTAGTTCGTCCCGTCCGCCAGCCAGAGCGTGAGCACCTTCGACCCCACCGCCGCGCCGATGTCCACGGACTCGAGCGTGTGCTGAAGCGCCGCCTCGCGGGCCTCGGCCCAGGGCGAGCAGTACGAGCCATACTTGTAGTGCTGGTCCTGGAAGACGTTGGGGTTGATCGACCCGATGCGGATGCCATGCTTGGCGGCCTGCTCGGCGACCTGCTTCGGCTCGCCGGCGGCGTCGGAGCCTGGGGGAAAGTCCCACAGCACGTGCACCGCCACATCCGGGCATGAGCCGGTGAGCTTGTGCACGAGCCCGGCGTCGTGGAGCTTGTCCTCCAGCGTCGACGCGGCCGCGTCCTGGAAAAATTTGCCGAAGCGGGTCCCCGTGTCGGCGAAGCCCCAGCTCGGCAGCTCGATGGCGAAGTCGTCCAGGGCCCTGCCGATTTTGTCAATGGTGGCGTCGTTCATGGAGGCGAATATACCGCAGCGGGGCTCGGTGCGACAAGGGGACGCTCCGACCCCTCCCCCCTCGGGGGAGGCCGGGAGGGGGTGCGCCCGCCGGCTGAGGATTCCCGTGACCTCGCTGGTCCACCACCGCCGGGCGCCCCCTCCCCCAGCCCCTCCCGGCGGGAGGGGGCCCGGAGCCGCAGACGTGTCGGCCCCGCCAGCGGTAGCACCACGCGACAACGTGGTGCATGGGCGTTGACCTTGTCCTCGCGCCTCCGCCGGGGATAACATGCGCCATTCCACCACGCCCTGACAACTTCCAAGGAGTCCCCCCATGCCCAACCTCACCGGCAAGCGCGTGCTCATCTTCGTCGGCACCGACTACGAGGACATGGAGCTTCAGTACCCCAAGTATCGCCTGATCGAAGCCGGCGCCGCCGTCACCGTCGCGGGCCTGGAGGCGGGGGTGACGTACAAGGGCAAGCACGGCTACCCGCAAACGTCCGACGCCGCGGTCGCCCAGCTCAAGGCCGACGACTTCGACGCCCTGGTCATCCCCGGCGGGTGGATGCCCGACAAGCTCCGCCGCGACGACCACGTCAAGCAGATCACCAGAGCCATCAGCGACGCGGGCAAGCCCGTGGCGTCGATCTGCCACGGCCCGTGGATCGACATCTCGGCGGGCATAGTTCAAGGCCTCACCTACACCAGCACGCCGGCGATCAAGGACGATCTGATCAACGCCGGGGCGAAGTGGGTGGACCAGCCGGTGATGGTCGACGGCAACCGCGTGACGAGCCGCCGGCCGGACGACTTGCCGCCGTTCTGCGCAGCGCTGATCGAGATGATGAGCGGAGCGGCGGTGGGGGCGAGGTAGCGAATAACCACAGAGGCACAGAGAGCACAGAGAAGCGGGAAGGAGGGAAGGAACCACCGATGCACACGGATGCACACTGATAAGAGGGGATGTGGGGAAGCGGAGGAGAGCGAGCATCGGTGGTTTCAATCCGCCGGCCGCGCCC
Source organism: Phycisphaeraceae bacterium (assembly GCA_007119405.1). The sequence goes on along the minus strand of SKPT01000335.1, from coordinate 1,517 downwards.
GCGTCGTCGCCGCCTGCTCCTCGTACTGGAGCACGGCGTAGGCGACGTGCGTCACCGCGGAGTTGATGCGCTTCAGGTGCGTGAGCAGGTCCAGGTGCACGGCGCTGGACTCGTGCGTCAGCGCCTGCCCGGCGCGCAGGCGGTAGAAGTGGCGGTCGCGCAGCTCGCGCTCGTAGTCGCTCAGCCGCTCGTGATGGCGCAGCAGCTCCGCGGCCAGCTCGCGGTCGCGGGTCGTGAAGGCCGTCTCCGCGATGAGCATGTTCTCCGCGACCTTGTCGTAGAAGTCGTTGAGCTCGGCCCAGCCCTCGGGCGAGAAGTTGATGTCCTTGCGGATACGCTTGATCACCAGCTCCGCCAGGTTCTTGTCGATCACGTCGCCGATGCCCTCGAGCTCGGCGAGGTAGCGAAGCTGGCGCATCACCTCCAGGCTCTGGCCCTCCTGCCCCTCCTGCGAGGCGACCTGGCTGAGGAAGCGCTTGATCTCGGCGTCGAGCAGGTCGACCTGGTCGTCGCGCTGCTGCACCTGCCGGGCCAGCTCCAGGTTGCGATCGACCAGCGCCCGCCAGAGGTCGGCGAGCATCGAGCGCACGATCTCGCCCACACGCAGGATCTCGCGCATCGACTGCCCGGTCGCCAGCGAAGCGCCCTGGGGCGGCCGGCGGGTGATGTAGCGCGGGCCGAACACGACGGCTTCGTCCTCGCCCGGCCGAACCAGGCGGCACAGCAGCCCGTAGACGCCGTCGACGAAGGGCAAGAACAGCGCAGCCATGACCACATTGAAGCTGGTGTGCGCCAGGGCGATCTGCTGGCCCAGCTCCAGCGGCACCTGCTCGAGCAGCCCGAGCACCAGCGGCAGGGCGATAAGCACCAGCACGCCGGTGCTCGCCTTCGTCAGCAGATTGCCCAGGCCCAGGCGGCGCGACTCCGGCCCGCCCGCCCAGCCGACGATCATCGTGTTCAGCGCCAGGCCCACATTGGCCCCGACGACCACGGGCACCGCCAGCGGCAGGCTGACCGTCCCGGCCGCGCCCAGCGCGATCACCAGCCCGATCGCCGCCGTCGCCGATTGCAGCACCACGGTCAGCACGGCCGCGAGCACCGCCATGGCCACCGGGTAGTTCTGCGCGATCTCCAGCAGCCGCATGAAGTCGCCCTCGGGATCGAACTCCGCCCCGGCGGCACGGATCACCCCGAGCGCCAGAAAGATCAGCCCCAGCGCCAGGGCGATCTGCCCCACCCCACGCCACGCCTGGCTGGGCCCGAGGTTGTAGATCACCACGCCCGCGAGCAGGAGAACCGGGGCGTAGGCCTCGAGACGAAAGGCGATCAGGATCACCATGATCGTCATCCCGATGTTCGCCCCGAGCATCACCGCCAGCATCTTCCGGGCGGAGAGATTCCCGGCCTGGACGGCCTGGACGGCGAGCACGGAGATCGTCGTGCTCGACGGCGCCACCAGCGACACCGCCAGCCCCGACGCCAGCGCCCGCACACGCGAGTGCGCCATCCGCTGCATC
>SKPT01000130.1 GCA_007119405.1 Phycisphaeraceae bacterium | reverse complement strand
GCATTGAAGCCGGCCTCGAACAGCGCATTCGCGCACTCAACGCCTTCCTAACGGACATCTATGGCCCGCGGCGCATCATCGACGCCGGCGTCATCCCCGAAGACCTGATCGCCTCGGCGAGCACCTACCGCGCCGCGTGCCAGGGACTCACCCCACCGCGCGACGTGTGGTGCCACATCACCGGCACCGACCTCGTGCGCGACGGCGATGGCACGTGGTACGTGCTCGAAGACAACCTCCGCTGCCCCTCGGGCGTGAGCTACGTGCTGGAGAACCGGCAACTGCTCAAACGCACCTTCCCCCGCGTCTTCGCCGACCTGGGCGTCAAGCCCGTCGACGACTACCCCAACCGCCTGCTGGACATGCTTCAGAGCCTGGCGCCCGCGGCGGTGGACAGCCCCACCGTCGTCGTGCTCTCGCCGGGCATCTACAACTCCGCATACTTCGAGCACGCGTTCCTGGCGCAGCAGATGGGCGTGGATCTCGTCGAAGGGCGCGACCTGACCGTCGCCGACGGTTTCGTGATGATGCGTACGACGCGCGGCTTCGTGCGCGTCGACGTGATCTACCGCCGCGTCGACGACGACTTTCTCGACCCGGCGGCGTTCCGGCCCGACTCGATGCTCGGCGTGCGGGGGCTGATGGAGGTCTACCGCAACGGCCGCGTCGCCCTGGCCAACGCCCCGGGCACCGGCGTCGCCGACGACAAGGTCATCTACACCTTCGTCCCCCAGATGATCGAGTACTACCTCGGCGAAGCGCCCCTGCTGCCCAACGTCCCGACCTACCTCTGCTGGATTGAAAAAGACCGCCAGCACGTGCTGGCCAATCTCGAAAACCTCGTCGTCAAGGCGGCCAACGAATCCGGCGGGTACGGGATGCTCATTGGCCCGGCGTCGACCCAGCAGGAGCGCGAAGCCTTCGCCGAATTGATCAGCGCCCAGCCACGCAACTACATCGCCCAGCCGGTGCTCAGCCTGTCGCGCGTGCCGGTGCTCATGGGCGAGAGTCTCGAGGGCCGGCACGTCGACCTGCGCCCGTTCGTGCTCTACAACGGCGAGGAGATTTACGTGCTGCCCGGAGGGCTGACGCGTGTGGCGCTGCGCAAGGGGTCGCTGGTGGTCAACTCCTCGCAGGGCGGCGGCAGCAAGGACACGTGGGTCCTCCAAGGCCGTACACCCACCCCGGAAGGGACGCATGCGCACCTTTCGTTGTAAATGTGGCAACCGCCTGTTCTTTGAGAGCTCGCAATGCGTCGCCTGCGCCCGCGTGGTCCGCTTCTGCCCGACCTGCCGGCAGGTCACGGCCATGGAAGAATCCGACGAGCCGGGCGTCCTGCGCTGCGGCGACCCGGCTTGCCAGGCGCGCCTGGCGCGATGCGCCAACGATCTGGAGCACGGCGTGTGCAACCGCGCCATCGCGCTGATGCCCGGCGTCCAGCCCGACCCGAGCTGGCGATGCGACTGCTGCCTCTTCAACCACACCATCCCCGACCTGTCCATCGCGGGCAACCGCGAGAAGTGGTACCGGCTCGAAGCGGCCAAGCGCCGCATGTTCTACGACCTTGAGACGCTCGGCCTGCCCATCGGGGCGCCGGTGGGGCTGCCGCTGAGCTTCGACTTCAAGGAAGATCTGCCTCGCGACGACACCGCCTGGTGGCGCATGGACGAGGGCGAGCGCGTCTACACCGGTCACGCCGGCGGCAAGATCACCATCAACCTTCGCGAGGCCGAGCCCGTCGAACGCGAGCGCCTGCGCGAATCGCTGGGCGAGGCGCATCGCACGCTCATCGGCCACTTCCGCCACGAGTTCGGCCACTACTACTGGGAGACGCTGGTCAGGGGCCGGCCCGACGTCGAAGCCGCCTGCGCCCGCCACTTCGGCGACCCGTACAACCCGCCCTACGACCAGGCGCTGGCGGTCTACTACGAGCGCGGGGCGCCGGCCAACTGGCACCAGCACTACGTCAGCCGCTACGCGACGATGCACCCCTGGGAGGACTTCGCCGAAACCTTCGCCATGTACCTGGACATGATCGCGTCGCTGGACACCGCCTGGCACCTGGAATTCGTCGAGAACCCGCCGGCGGACTTCGACGCCATGATCGCCACCTTCCGCGAATTGAGCCTGGCCATGAACGAGATGAACCGCACCATGGGCCTGGTCGACCTCGCCCCCGGGTTGCTCACCCCGCCGGTGGTCGAGAAAATGCGCTACATCCACGGGCTGCTCACCGCCGCCGCCCAGGGCCAGAGCCTGCCCTGGAGCGACACCCGACGCGCCGGCTGATGAGCGGCGTTGTGCCTCGCCAGGATGCCACGACATGCTTTCCCGCGTCGCCAACTCGGTCCACTGGATGAGCCGGTACATCGAGCGGGCGGAGAACATCGCCCGCTTCATCGATGTCAACCTCAACCTCGTGCTCGACGTGCCCGTGGCGTCCGAGCAGCAGTGGGCGCCGCTGGTGCAGGTCACCGGCGACAGCGATCTGTTCCAGGGCAGCTACGCCCAGGCGGACGAGGCCTCGGTCATCGCCTTCCTCACCTTCGACCGCAACAACCCCAACAGCATCATCAACTGCCTGGTCACCGCTCGCGAGAACGCCCGCGCCATCCGCCCCACGATCTCCTCGGAGATGTGGGAGCAGATCAACCGGACCTACCTGATGGTACGCGACGCCGAGCACACGCGGCGGCTGTTGCACGAGCCGGCCGCGTTCTTCAGCCACTTCAAGAAGGCGTGCCACCTCTTCGCCGGCATCACCGACGCGACGCTCACCCACGGCGAGGCCTGGCACTTCATCCGCATGGGCCGGGAGCTCGAACGCGCCGAGAAGACCTCGCGCATCCTGGACGTGAAGTATTTCATTCTCCTGCCCCGGCCGGACTATGTCGGCTCGCCGTACGACAGCCTCCAGTGGATCGCGCTGCTCAAGAGCGCCAGCGCGCTGGAGATGTACCGCAAGCGCTACCACCGCATCAGCCCGCGTGACATCGCCTCGTTTCTCATCCTCGACGCCGAGTTCCCGCGCTCCATGCGCTACTGCGTCATTGAGGCGGAGCGGTCGCTGCGGGCGATCAGCGGCGCGGGCATCGACACGCGATCGACCCCGGCCGCCCAGCAGCTTGGTCGGCTGCGGGCCGAACTCGACTACACCGACACGCAGGAGATTTTTCTCCGCGGGCTGCACGAGTCGCTCGACGTCTATCAGGCGCGCCTCAACGCCGTCGGCCAGGCGATCCACGACACCTTCTTCGCCCTCGCCACGCCCCCCGCCGAGTCACGCCAGGTTCAGACGGTCGGGCGATAAGCCGGATTCATCGCTGACAAGCTCCGCGGACTCCGCTGGTCATTGGCGCTCGACCCCCTGCGAACGCACTGAAG
>SKPT01000274.1 GCA_007119405.1 Phycisphaeraceae bacterium | reverse complement strand
GCTGCGGCGCCTGGGCGAGCGCCAGACGGCGCCGCCTGGCATCGGTGTCTACAACCCTGCCTTCGACGTCACGCCGGCGCACCTGGTGAGCGCGATCGTGACCGAGAAGGGCGTGGTCGAGGCGCCCTACGAGACCAACCTGCGCAAGGTGGTTCGCGGTGCCTGACGTGGCTCGCGCTCCCACGCCAGCGAAGCCGCCGAGGCGGTCATGATCAGCCGCTGGGACGACCACGAGGCCGCCGGCTTCGAGGGCGCACTGGGGCAGCGTGTCTACAGCTCGCGGCTGCTTGGACGCGAGCCGTCGCTGGTGCTGCACGGCGGCGGCAACACCTCGGTCAAGGCGTCGATCACCGACCTTTTCGGTGCGCAGCAGCGGCTGCTCTTCATCAAGGGCAGCGGGCACGACCTGCGCAGCATCGACGCGCGCGGCTTCGCGCCGCTCCGCATGCCGCCGGTGCTGCGGCTGGCCGAGCTGGCGGTGCTCTCCGACACCGACATGGGGCGCGAGCTGCGCGCCGCCTGCACCGACCCCGACGCGCCCTCGCCCTCGGTCGAGGCCATCGTGCACGCCGCGCTGCCGGCCGACTACGTCGACCACACCCACGCCGACGCCGTGATCACGCTCAGCAACAGCGAGGGGGGCGAGGCGCGCGTGCGCGAGGTCTACGGCGACGACGTCGTGGTCGTGCCCTACGTGATGCCGGGCTTCCGCCTGGCGAAGCGCTTCGTCGAGGAGCACCTGCCGCGGGTCGGCCCGGCCACGCTCGGCATCGTGCTGCTCCACCACGGCCTCATCACCTTCGGTGACACGGCCCGGGCCTCGTACGAGCGCACGGTCGAGCTGGTGAGCCGGGCCGAGGCGTACCTGGAGCGCCGCGGCGCCTGGCACCTGCCGCTCGACCGCGAGTCCCCGCCCTCGCAGCCACAGCGACTCGAGCTGGCGCGGGTTCGCGCCGACGTTGCCGCGGCGGCGGGCAAGCCGATGCTGCTGCGGGCGCATCAGGACCCGCTGGCGCTCTCGTTCGCGCGCCACGAGGACGTGGCCGCCATGTCGCAGCAGGGCCCTGCCACGCCCGACCACGTGATCCGCACCAAGCGCCTGCCTCTCGTTGGGCGCGACGTCGCTGGCTACGCCGAGGCCTACCGCGCCTACGTGCGCGAGCTGGCCGCCGGCGCCGAGGGCGACCTCGCGCCCGTCGATCCGGCGCCGCGGGTGGTGCTCGATCCCGAGCTGGGGATGCTGGCCGTCGGCACGGATCCCGAAGACGTGCTCGTCACCGGCGACCTCTACCGCCACACCATGGAGATCGTGCTGCGCGCGACCGCCCTGGGAGGCTACCGGGCGCTGCCGGCACGCGATGTCTTCGACGTCGAGTACTGGTACTTGGAGCAGCGCAAGCTCGAGCGCCCGGGCGGCGCCGCCGAGTTCGCAGGCGAGGTGGCGATGGTGACGGGCGCCGCCTCGGGTATCGGCAAGGAATGCGTGGCGTCGCTGCTTCGGCGCGGCGCGGCCGTGGTCGGACTCGACATCGACGCCGCCATCGAGCGGAGCTTCGAGGGGCCCGCCTACCTCGGCCTACGCTGCGACGTCACCGACGAGGTGCAGGTGGAGGACGCCTTCGAGCGTACGGTGCGCGCCTTCGGCGGGCTCGACATGCTGGTGCTGAACGCCGGCATCTTCCCGCCGGCGCAGCCGGTGGTGGAGCTCGGCAGCGACACCTGGCGACGCGTGCTGGGCGTCAACCTCGACGCCAACCTGGTGTTCTTGCGCCACGCCCATCCGCTTCTGGCGCTGGCACCGAAGCGCGGCCGCGTGGCGATCATCGGCTCGAAGAACGTGCCCGCACCCGGACCTGGCGCGGCGGCGTACTCGGCCTCCAAGGCGGCGCTCAACCAGCTCGCGCGCGTCACGGCGCTCGAGTGGGCGCGCGACGGCATCCGCATCAACAGCGTCCACCCGGACGCCGTGTTCGACACGGCGCTGTGGACGGAGGCACTGCTGGCCTCCCGAGCCGAGCACTATGGCATGAGCGTCGAGCAGTACAAGCGCAAGAACCTGCTGCGCGTCGAGGTCACCAGCCGCCACGTGGCCGAACTGGCGGCGGCGATGTGCGGAGCGCTGTTCGAGTGCACCACCGGCGGGCAGCTGCCGGTGGACGGCGGCAACGAGCGGGTCATCTGATGCGGGCCACGAGGTCCGCCACGTCAAGCGGAGGTGAACGATGCGTGCAGACCAGGTACGTTCGAGGGTGAGCCGCGGGAAGGTGGGGGGATGAGCGCCGCAGCGGGGCAGAGCGCGCCTCTGCTGGAGATGCTCGGCATCAGCAAGCACTTCGGAGGCCTGCAGGCGCTCAAGAACGTCGACCTGACGCTGCATGCAGGTGAGCTCCTTGCGATCGTGGGCGACAACGGCGCAGGCAAGTCGACGCTGATCAAGATCCTCACGGGCGTCTACCCGGCCAGCGAGGGCGTCATCAAGCTCAACGGCCAGCAGGTCCACATCCCCGACAGGCGCACCTCGATCCAGCTCGGCATCGATGCCGTTTACCAGAACCTGGCGCTGGTCGACTACCTCACCGCGCCGCAGAACGTGTACCTGGGCAACGAGATCAAGCGCAAGGTGCTCGGTATCCCGGTTCTCGACAACCGCGGCATGCGCGCCAAGGCGGCCACGCTGCTCAAGGAGCGGCTCGGGATAAGCTTGGGCAACATCGATCAGCATGCCTTCAACCTGTCAGGGGGGCAGCGCCAGGCGGTGGCGATCGGCCGGGCGCTGATCCAGGAGACGGTGAGGATCCTGATCCTCGATGAGCCGACCGCGGCGCTCGGTCCGGAGGAGACGCGGCGCATGCTCGAGGTCGTGCACCGGCTCAAGGGCAAGGAGATGGGCCTCATCATGATCAGCCACCAACTCGAGGACGTTTTCGAGCTCTCCGATCGCATCATGGTCCTGCGAAACGGAAAGCTCGCCGGTATCCGCACGACGGCCGAGACCTCGCGTCAGGAGATCCTGGGGCTGATCGTGGGCGCGACGTACGACGACCCCAGGGGAACCGCCACGCGACCTGGTGCGGGTGGGGCGGTGGCGTCATGAGTGTGCCGAGCGTCGCAACCGGCCGCGAGCGGGCGCAGCCGGCGCTCGAACGCTACATCAACATCATGGGCCCGCTCGCGATGATCGTCGCGATCGGCGTGGTGATGGCGATCTTCGAGCCACGCTTCTTCCGCATCACCAACGTTCGCATCATCCTCCAGGACGCCGCGATCTACATGGTCCTGGGGATGGCGATGACGATCGTGATCACGGGGGCCGGCATCGACCTGTCCATCGGCTCGATATCGGCTCTGTCAGCGATCGTGATGGCGATCTTCATCAAGGACCTGAACGTGGG
>SKPT01000080.1 GCA_007119405.1 Phycisphaeraceae bacterium | reverse complement strand
CCCTCGTCGAGCTTCGCGAGAATGTGCTCGATCGCCTGCCGTTCGGTCACGGCGTGCAGCGTGATGCCCAGGAGGCTGACGGTCGGCAGGGCATCGGCTGATGGGGCGTGGGCGGGCATGGGGAATGGCTCAAGGTCAGGGAGGCGGGCGAGGGGCTTGGCGCTGGGTACGCACCCAGTCCCGCTGGCGCTGCCAGAGGAACCCGACGTGTATCGGAAGCTTCCACAAAATATAGACCGGGATCGCAAGCAGAGCCTGCGCCGGGACGCGATCGCGGCCAAAGCGTGCCCAGGCGGCCAGAACCGTCAGCGCCAACCCCAGAGCGAGGGCCGAACTCAGGTAGAGCGGCCAAGGTGAAGCCCCGAGCGCCGCCCCCAGGCCGGTCCAGAAAATCACCGCGAGCACCAGCAGACTCAGCGCGGCCAGCGGCGGCACCAAGAGGTCCGCGGCCATCGCCAGCAGCCGCGGCCGGCGCTGGCGCAGGGCGTGGTAGAGCAGTCGCGGCGTCTGCGTCAGGAGCGTGTGGAGGTGGCCCTGCTCCCAGCGGGTGCGCTGCGTCAGCGATGAAGCCGTATCGCCAGCCATCGGGCTGAAGACCTTGGCCTGCGGACAGAACCGCGCGGGGTAGCCCGCGATCGCCAGGTCGATGCCGAGCTTCATGTCCTCGCTGAGGTGGCCCGTGGCGAGGTCCACCTGATCCAGGGCCGCGAAAGGAATCGCCATGCCCGTGCCCATCAGCGGGCAGGGCACGCCCAGACGCTGCAGGCCCGTGGGTCGAACGTGGTTCTTGACCACGAACGCGAGTTGGGAGATGGCGGCGCGGGTGGCCAGGCCGGGCGGAGCGTCGAGCAGATCGAGCCCCTGCTGGGGAAGATTCAACCGCCCCACCAGGCGGGCCAGGTGATCGATGGTGCCCGGCTCGGCGCGGCAATCGGCGTCGATGACGACGAGCACCTGCGGCGGATCGGCGCGAAGCAGGCTCACGCCGCGTGCCAGGGCGTACCCCTTGCCACGGCGCTGGGGATCCTCGCGTTCGATGACCTCGGCGCCGGCGGCGCGGGCGCGTGCCGCGGTCGCGTCCGTGCAGTTGTCCGCGACGACAACCAGCCGATCGCCGGCCTCGAGCTGCGTCCGCAGCCGGCGGATCGTGTCGGCGATGATCTCCTGCTCATCGTGGGCGGGAACGAGCACCGCGGTACGCGGACGCGGCTGATCGGGCATCGGGTCCGGGGCGCGGCGCACCGGTCCGACCGTGGCCACGGCGCACTGCACCATGAGCACCACCGTCGGCAGGCCGACCAGCATCACGGCCAGCCACAGGAGAATCTCGAGAAGGAGCATCATGACGGTGTGCGTGCGTCGGTCAGCGGTTCCAGGCGCTGAGGTCACGGCCGGTCAGCTCGGCCAATCGGTCGTTGTAGGGTCGGAAGTGCTCGACCAGCCTGGCGCGGGTGGTGGGATCGATAGCGCGGTTGTAGTCGATCCGGTCGAAGCGATTGATGGTCCTGCGCGCCAGGTTGAACAGTGTCGTGCGCCTGAACCGATGCAGCACGCGGCTACGGCCGATCGGCCCCAGCACCTTGCGCAGCCGCGCCGTCTTGGAGCCGTAGCGGCGCTGGCCGATCTGCGAGGACTCGAAGCTGGGGTCGACGCCGATGAAGCGCAGGATCGAGCGGAGGTACGCGCGGTCATCCTTGAGCAGATCGTCATAGAAGAGGAACAGCAGTTGCTCACGGTCGTAATGCTCGAGCAGGGCCTCGACGGTGTCGGCGAACTGACCGCGCGTCAGCAGCGCCGGACTCTGCTCGATGGCTTCCTCGAACGAGCTCCAGCTGTTGCCTTCAACCCCCTGCTTGGCGAAGAAGTTGCTGCCGGCGCGTTCGACGGGGTTTCGCATGGCCAGGATGATGCGGACATGGGGCAGTTCGCGGGCGATGCGGGGGATGACCTCCGGAGCCGTGTAGTGCGAGGCGATCTCACCGACAGCCTTGTGCTGCGGCTGGACGTCGGCGAAGTGGCCAGCGTACCAGGCCAGGGGCTTTTCGTCGTAGTAGCGGTTGAAGTAGAACGTCTGCTTCGCGGCGGGCAGGAAGATCTCCGGATGCTCGCGCAGCGCTTCGTCGACCCAGGTGGTGCCGCATCGCTGGAAGCCGAGCATGAGGAAAGTCACGGGCAGTGCCGTCTGGTCAGCCATGGGTGGTGGCTCGTTCAGGCGTGAGGTCGGGATCATCGGCGGCATCCTGTTCATGGAGGGCTCCGACGCGGCGCTCAGCGAGCGCCCGCAGCCGAGCGTGGTGCAGAAAGAGCTCGCCGAGCTTGTCGGCTTCCTTGTCAGCGTCGTGCCGCTGGCGGACACGTTCAGCGCCTGCCTGACCCATGCGGGTCAGTTCGTCCGGCGAGGTCTCGAGCAGCTTGCCCATCGCGATGGTCAGGGCGTCGACGTCACCGGCCGGCACGAGATGGCCACAGACGCCCGGCTCGACGAGTTCCGGGATGCCGGCGACGTAGGTGCTGAGCACGGGTCGGCCCAGGGCCAAGGCTTCCATGATGACCACGGGCAGGTTCTCCGCGAAGCTGGGCAGGAGCATGGCCCGGGCCTGGAGCAGGTGCTCGCGAACGCGCGCGTTGTCCAGCGAGCCCAGCAGATGCACACAGCCATGCAGCTCGAGCGCGTCGATCTGAGTTTCCAGTGCCGGGCGCATCGGGCCGTCACCGATGAGGCTCAGCTCAAAGTCGGGGTGCTCCTCCCGCAGGCGTGCAGCGGCCTCAAGCAGCAGGAGCTGGCCCTTCTGCTCACAGAGTCGTCCGACGGAAATCAGATGCGGCACGTCGGGCACGGGGCTGGGCACATGCTCGAGATAAGCCGGATCAAGGCCGCATCGCACGAGGTGGATGTTGGGCCAGTGCGCGTGCGGACACCACCGCAGGAGTTGACTTCGACCGAAGGAACTGACCGCGACGGCGAACGCGGCGCGGCTGAGCTTCTCACCCAGGCACAGCGCTTCGGGCCTGTCGAACTCCTCCGACCCATGGACGGTGACGCTGTAAGGCGGGCCACCGATCCCCTGGCAATACATCGCCACGGCGGCGGAGTTGGTGCCAAAATGCGCGTGGATGTGGTCGATGGACTCGGCTGCGGCCAGCCTGCACACGGCGCAAGCCTCGACCAGGTAGGCCAGGTGAGCGATCAACCTGCGCTCGGAACGCCCGCAGCGACCGGCCAGGCGCAGCGTCGCGAGGAACCGCCCCGGCCGACGCAGAGCAACGGCGGCAGCGCAGGCGAGCAGCGGCACCAGGCCACGGCCAAGGATCACGTGCGTCCGTTCGCGTTCGGCAGCGTCGTCGGCCTGGAGCTGAGGTCCGGTCTCGCGCAGCGACACACGCGTCACGTG